>CAMASG010000081.1 GCA_945860945.1 Akkermansia muciniphila | reverse complement strand
CTTGAACTCGCGCGCAGCGGCGAAGACGACGCCTTTGCCTTCGCGGTCGCAAGCGTACACGCGGCCTTCGGAGAAAACCGGGGAGCCATACACGGCTTTCAAGATGCGCTCGGACCAAAGCACATTGCCGGTCTTGGCTTCAACCGCGCTGGCGAAGCCGCCGTTATCCACGAGCAGCAACAGGTCTTCGTGCAGGATGGGCGAGGGCGTCTCGGGCACGCCTTTCGTGAGCTTCCACGCGATCTGCGGCTTGCTCGCAGTTGCGGCATCCTTCGCGACGTCGAGGATGTTGCCCGGCTTCCACGCGGATGTCGGCGGGGGCTTGATGGCGTAGAAGTGGCCTTTCGAAAAACCGGCGGAGAAATAAATCAGGCCGTGTCCGTAGATCGGCCGCGCGCCGGTGGAGTGGAAGGGGTGATTGACCTGCCAGTATTCGTTGCCGGTGAGCGGGTCGTAACCGTAGTGAGACTTTGCGCCGTTGCTGAGGAGGACGGGCTTGCCCTCGATGGTTGCAATCTGCGGTGTGCCGTAGGCTTTGCGCCAGTCACCTTCGGCGGCGGGCTTGCCGTTTGCGCCGATGTCCTTGTAATCCACGGAGCGCTTCACATTCCAGGCGTCCTTACCGGTCAGCTTGTTCATCGCGACGATGAACTGCTCGTTCGCGCCGTCGAAGTGGAGGATGAGCAGATCGCCGTGGAGAATAGGAGAGGAGCCCGCGCCGCGATAATGGTTGCAGCGCAGATCGCGCCGTTCCCAAAGCACTTTGCCGGTCTTCGTGTCGAGGCACGCGGTGCCGGCTTCGCCGAAGGTCACATACACGCGGCCTTCCTCGATGACGGGCGTGGGCGAAGCGTAGCTGTTGAAACGCTTCCACAAATCCGGCTGCGTCGCGTCGAAGAGTTTTACGTCGCGGATGATTTTGCCGGACGCTTTATCCAGCGTGAGCACGAAGAGTTCCTTGCCATCTTCGGTCGCGGTGGTGATCCAGATTTGGTCGCCCCAGATGACGGGCGAGGACCAGCCTTTGTCGTGGATGGGCATTTTCCATTTCACGTTCTCGGTCTCGCTCCAAGTCAGCGGAAGACCTTTCGCATCGGAGCGGCCGTCGCCGTTCGGTCCACGGAACTGTGGCCAGTCGGCGTGGAGCAGGGGAACGCTGAGGGTGGTGAGTAGAATAAAATGGGCGAGTGAGCGCGTCATAATCATTGTTGGACGGCGATTAAAGAGGAGCCTTCATCGAGAGGCAAACGCTTTCTCGGCTTGCCGCGCTCGCGGTGAGGGCGCTACAGTGGCGCCACCTTGAGCCACAACAGTTGAAAGAACCGATGAAAATGAAATCAATTCCAGCATGGATCGCCCTCGCGCTGCTCGCGAATATCGCCAGCGCCGCCGAGACAAAACCCGCTCCAAAAAATGTACCGCAGCCTGAGCCGTATCGCGGTTCGCTCTTCTCCGGCACGATTCGGAGCAAAGAGAAGGAGAACGGCAAAGACACCGTCACTGCGATGCGCGGTCTGGCTGTGACGTTCGGCGCTGACCGGCGCGCACACGTCTGCTTCGATGCCGACCTGATGCGCCTGTCGCTGGCGTGGACGGGCGACTTCCTCGAGTTCGGCAGCACGCAGATCAAGATTGAGTGGCCGCCGCCGCCGCAGGTAAAGGGCGCGACGGTTTTCTCCACCAAGACCGCTCCCGGCTGGGCCAAGGACGGCAAGTTCGCCGACCCGCGCAAGAACAAGCAGGGGCCGTTGCCTGCGGATTGGGCGAAGTATCGTGGTCTCTACCGAAACGGTGACGACGTGATTTTCTCCTACACAGTCGGCTCGACCGCTGTGCTGGAGATGCCGGGCGTGAAGACCGTGGCTGACAAAACGTTCTTCACCCGCACCATTGAAGTGGGGCCGAGCAAGGAGAAGCAGATTGTCGCGGTGGCGAACGTTCCGACTGGGGCGGAGCCAGACGTTAAAAAAATGAACAAGGATGACGGCAAGCGGCAGGCGGCGATACTCGCTGCCGGTTCCACCAACGCCGTGGTCGCGGCTTTCAGTGGCGAGTTGCCGAGTTGCGAGTTGGTCGTGGGAGATGGCGTGATTGGTTTGATTATCCCGCCACACGACAAAGCGGTTCGTTTCACGTTGATCATTGGTCGTACCGCGACGAACACGCCGGAGGATTTGCTCCCGGTCTTGGCTTCCGCGTTGGGCCACAAAACCGCCGATCTCACGCAGCTCGCCAAAGGTGGCGCGCCGAAGTGGGAACCGCTCGTCACGCAGGGCGTCGTGAGCACCAACAGCGGCCCCTACGTGGTGGATCACCTCGTCGAGCCGGACAAGAACCCGTGGAACGCGAAGATGTATTTCGGCGGACACGACTTCTTTCCTGACGGCCGCGCGGCCATCTGCACCTTTCACGGTGACGTGTGGATTGTCTCGGGCATTGACGATTCGCTCGCCAAGCTTACGTGGAAGCGTTACGCGACCGGCCTTTTCCAAGCGCTCGGCGTGAAGGTGGTCGATGGAAAAGTCTTCGTGACCGGCCGCGACCAGATCACGCGCTTGCACGATTTGAACGGCGACGGCGAGGCGGACTTCTACGAGAACTTCAATAACGACACGATCATCACCGCGAACTATCACGAGTTCTGCCTCGATTTGCAGACCGATTCGGCGGGGAACTTCTACTTCGCCAAAGGCGCGCCGTGGCCGCCGACGGTCGAGTCGCCGCACCAAGGCACGTTGCTCAAAGTCTCGAAGGACGGCTCGAAACTGGAGGTGGTCGCCACCGGTCTGCGCGCGCCGAACGGGATGGGCATCGGCCCGAACGGGTGGATCACCGTGAGCGACAACCAGGGCCACTACATGCCCTCGAGCAAGCTGAACCTCATCCGCGACGGCGGCTTCTACGGGATGCGCCAGGCCGCGCACGGCAAGGCCCCGTCGGACGACAACATCCACGCCTACGATCAGCCGATGTGCTGGCTGCCGATGAACATGGACAACTCCAGCGGCGGCCAGGTGTGGGTGGAGAGCACGAAGTGGGGCCCGCTCAACGGCCAGATGCTCTTCATGAGCTACGGCAAGGGCACGCTCTTCGCCGTCATGCCGCAGGAAGTGGACGGCACAGTGCAGGCGGGCATGGTGCAGTTCCCGCTAAAATTCGCCAGCGGTACGATGCGCGGCCGCTTCAGCCCCAAGGACGGCCAGCTTTACACCACCGGCCTGCGCGGTTGGCAGACAGCGGGCGTGCGCGACGGCGGGTTCAGCCGAGTGCGTTATACCGGCGCGCCGGTGCGGATGCCCCAGGCGTTGCACGTCTCGAAGGACGGCGTGCGCATCACCTTCACCGCACCGCTCGACGAGGCCAGCGCCAAGGACACCGGCAACTGGAACGTCGAGCTGTGGAACTATATCTACTCCGGCGGCTACGGCTCGCCTGAAGTCTCGACGAAGGACGCAAAGGTAAAGCAGCACGACAAACTGGAAGTCACGAGCGTCGCGCTCAGCGCCGACAAGAAAACCGTTACGCTGAAACTCTCCGTGCTGACCCCGGCCATGCAGATGAAGATCAAGTTCAACCTCAAGGCCGCCGATGGCACGCCCATCTCGCAGGAGATCTTCAGCACCGTCCACAAGCTGGGCGCCGAGCAGAAGCTGAGCGCGCAGTGACGTCGTGAAAATCCGCATCGCGCAGTTCGGGCTCGGCCCCATCGGCCTCGAGTGCGTCCGTCTCGCGGCCGAAAAGCCGTGGGCCGAACTCGTCGGTGGCGTGGATATTGACCCGCAGAAAATCGGGCGCCCGCTCGGCGACGTCGCCGGTATCGCGTTACCTGAAACTGCGCGAGTGTACGGCACGTTCGATGAGTTGCTGCGCGTCGCGCGGCCGGACGTGGTGCTGCACACCGCAGTCTCGCGTTTCGCGCAAGTCGTGCCGCAGCTTGAGCCGATTGTTCGCGCTGGGGTTAGCGTTGTCTCTTCGTGCGAGGAACTGCTGTTCCCGCAGCTCAAATTCGCCGCTGGAGCGAAGGCGTTCGATGAGTTGTGCCGCAAGTATAACGCGCGCGTGCTCGGCACCGGCGTGAACCCCGGCTTCGTGATGGACACGCTCGCCATCTGTCTCACGGGCGTCTGCCGCGGGGTGGAGAAGATCGAGATTACGCGCGTGGTGAACGCCTCGCATCGCCGTCTGCCGTTGCAGAAAAAGATCGGCAGCGGGCTGAAGCCGGACGAGTTCCGCGCGCTGTTCCGCGAGGGGAAGATGGGCCACGTCGGCCTCATCGAATCGCTCGCGCTCGTGGCGCACAGCCTCGGTTGGCAGATCGGTCCCATCACGGAAACCTGCGAGCCGGTCATCGCGACGCACGATATCCAGACGAAGTTTCTCACCGTGCCGAAGGGGTTGACTTGCGGCATTCATCACCGCGCCGAGGCCAGCGCGGACGCGAAACCGATTTCGCTCGATTTGCAGATGTATCTCGATGCCGAGAACCCGCGCGACGCCGTTACGATCACCGCCGATCCGCCGGTGGAATCGGTCATCCACGGCGGCGTGCATGGCGATCGCGCGACCGTGGCCGTTCTGGTCAATGCCGTGCCGCGATTGCTTCAAGCCGCGCCGGGTCTGCGGCTGATGACCGATCTGCCCGTGCTGCGCGCGAGTTGAGTGTGGCGTTCTGAAAGTTTTTGTCCGAGTTCACCGTGAAGAAAACCTCTCGCCCCGAGATTCCGCGCAAAGCGATTTATCGTCTCTCGATTTATTTGCGTTGTCTGCAGCGGCTCAAAGCAAACGGTATTCGCACTGTGGCGAGCGAGGCGTTGGCGGCGGCGGCCGGCGTGAAGTCCACCCAGCTTCGCAAGGATCTCACTTACTTCGGTCAGTTCGGCACGCGCGGGTTGGGCTATGATGTGGAGCAACTCGGCGCGCTCATCTCCGATGTGCTCGGCACCACGCGACTGCAGCCGGTCATTCTCGTCGGCGTCGGCAATCTCGGTTCGGCTCTACTCTCCTATCGCGGTTTCCAGCAGGAGGGCTTCGAGATCATCGCGGCTTTCGACCAATTTCCGGAGAAGAAGCGCAGCCGCAAGTTTGCCACGCCGATGCTGGGGATGGACAAGGTGGAGGAATTTGTGCGCAAGCACGCGGTGAAGATGGCCGTGCTCACCGTGCCACCCGAAGCGGCGCAGGAAGTGGTGAACACACTCATCGAGATTGGTATCACCGGCATCCTCAACTTCTCGACCATCACGCTGCAGGTGCCGGAGGATGTGATGGTGAACAACGTCAACCTCGCCATCGAGTTGGAAAATCTCAGCTACTTCGTCCAGCAGTGAAGTCCGCTGCTCCTGAATTTTCCCGCTGACCGCGCGTCTTTCCCGTGTTAGTTTCGAGCTAGGTATGGGACATCATCCGTTCAATCCTGAACATCTCGGGTTGACCCGCCGCGAGTTTCTCGACCGCTGCGGAATGGGTTTCGGCTCGCTCGGGATGGCCGCGTTGCTCGGACCGGATGCGGTCTCGGCCGCTCCGAATTCACCGGTCTCGCCGTTTGCGCCGAAGCTGGCGCATTTTCCGGTCAAAGCCAAACGCGTCATCCACCTCTTCATGAACGGCGGACCGTCGCACGTGGACACGTTCGATCCGAAGCCGGCGCTCGAGAAGCACGCGGGTAAAATGCTCCCTGGCGAGAATCTCAAGACCGAGCGCAAGACCGGCGCGGCTTTTCCGTCACCGTTCAAGTTCCAGAAATACGGCAAGAGCGGCATCGAGGTGAGTGAGATTTTCTCGAACGTGGCGCAGCACATCGACGACATCGCGGTGATCCGCTCGATGTACGCCGACGTGCCGAACCACGAGCCGTCGCTGCTGCTGATGAACTGCGGCGAAGCGCGGCAGATCCGCCCGAGCTTCGGATCGTGGATCAACTACGGGCTCGGCACGTTGAATCAGAATTTGCCCGGTTTCATTGCGATGTGCCCCGGTTATCCGATTCAGGAATCGCAGAACTGGCAGTGCGGTTTTCTGCCCGGAGTTTATCAGGGCACTTACATCAACACGCGCGAGACCCGGTTGGATAAGCTCATCGAGAACATCGAGAACAAGCGCCTGCCGCTGGCGGATCAACGGCGCCAGTTGGACTTGTTGAAGAAGATCAACGTGCGCCACGCCGAGCAACGCGGCAAAGAAGGGCAACTCGATTCGCGCATTGAATCCTTCGAGCTCGCCTACCGCATGCAGATGGAAGCCTCCGACGCCTTCGACATCAGCAAAGAGCCCGAGCACGTCCGCAAGCTGTACGGCGACGGAACGCAGGGACGGCAGATTCTCATCGCGCGCCGACTCATCGAGCGTGGCGTGCGTTTTGTGCAAGTCTGGCACGGCGACGGTCAGCCGTGGGATAACCACGACGATATCGCGGTGAATCACCGCAACCTCGCCAACCAGTGCGACCGCGCCATCGCCGCGCTCCTCACGGATTTAAAGCAGCGCGGGTTGCTCGATGAGACGCTCGTGATTTGGGGTGGCGAGTTCGGCCGCACGCCGACGGTCGAGATGCCGACGCCCGGTTCCAATGCCGGCAAGATCAACGGGCGCGACCACAACCACCACGGCTTTACGATGTGGTTGGCCGGCGGCGGTGTACGCGGAGGCTACGTTCACGGTGCTACGGACGAGTTCGGTTTCCGTGCGGAAGAGAAGCGGATGCACGTGCACGATCTTCACGCCACGCTGCTGCGACTGCTCGGATTCGATCACGAGAAGCTCACGTTCCGTTCCGCTGGCCGCGATTTCCGACTCACCGACGTTCACGGAAACGTGGTGAAGGAACTCATCGCCTGATTTCCTTCGCTTCTCCGACGCCTCGGATGCGGATGGAAAACCGGCCTTCGATTCGAATTCAGCAAACAGTTGTTATCGCCCCCATTGCCAAATCAGCATCCGTTCGGTTAGGTTCCCACCATGGAACAAACGGCAACGACAGGATTGAAGCGAGATTGTGCGGCGGTCCAAATCCCAGCGGGCACGTCCGTGACGCTCCCCGCCGGCACCGAGGCGCACATTTTGCAGACGCTCGGCGGCAACTTCACCGTCCACGCTCGCGGCGGGCTTTATCGCATCGCTGCGCAGGATGCCGACGCGCTCGGCTTGGAAATCCCCACTGAAGCTGCGCCTGCTCCCGCTGTGGGTGGGCCTATTTCCGAGGAGCAGATTTGGACCGTCCTCAAGACCTGCTACGATCCGGAGATTCCCGTGAACATCGTGGACCTCGGTCTGATTTACGATCTCGTCGTCGAACCGCTCCCAGCGAACGCCTGCCGTGTACAGGTGAAGATGACGCTGACGGCGCCCGGTTGCGGAATGGGCCCGGCCATCGCCGGTGACGCTCAGCAGAAAATCCTCTCCCTCCACGGGGTGGAGGAGGCGAGCGTGGAAGTCGTCTGGGATCCGCCGTGGCACCAGTCGATGATTACGGCGGAAGGACGGAAGGTTTTGGGGCTGGGATGACCGGCTCCGACGATTCTGTCTCCGTGTTTCAAAAAACCGTTTGACTATCCGGCGCACCTCACTACATTCAGCCCGCTTTTGGTTGGGGTCGTAGCTCAGTTGGTAGAGCACCACAATGGCATTGTGGGGGTCAGGAGTTCGAATCTCCTCGGCTCCACCAACCTTCCTTCAAAGCCTCCCGTTGAACTGACACAACGGGAAGTTTTCCTCACGGTCTCCTTTTCGTCTTCTCTATAAAAATAGGATGTGTTTTCCTCGCGCCATGCAAATGCGCCTCCGCCTGTTCGTCTTCCTGTTTTCTTCCTCAATCATCGCGATGTCTGCTGCGCAAAGCGTCGCCGCCGTGCCGCCGGTCATCGAGTTGTGGCCCAAAGGCGCGCCGGGCGAGAAGGGGGAGATCGGTGAGGAGCGGGATTTCACGAAGTCGACGGACAATCAGGTGGGCGGTAAACGCGTGGCGCGGATTGGCAACGTGTCGCGCCCGACCTTCACGGTGTATCGCGCGCCGGAAGCGAAAGCGACGGGCGCAGCGGTGCTCGTGATGCCCGGCGGCGGCTACAACATTCTCGCGTGGGATTTGGAAGGTACGGAGATCTGCGAGTGGCTGAACTCGATCGGGGTGACGGGGTTGCTGCTGAAATATCGCGTGCCGAAACGGCCGGGGCTTGAGAAGCACGCGCCGCCGTTGCAGGACGCGCAGCGGGCGCTCGGCTTGGCGCGGTCGCGCGCGAAGGAGTGGGGAATCGACCCGAAACGACTCGGCGTCTTGGGCGGTTCGGCAGCGGGGCATTTGGCGGCGGCGCTCTGCACGCAAGGCGACGCTCGGACTTACCCAGCAGTGGACGCGGCGGACGAAGCGAGTTGCCGTCCGGACTTCACCATCTTGATTCATCCAGCCTATCTGACGGTAAAAGAGAAGGGGGACGCGATCGCGCCGGAGGTGGCGGTGAGCGCGACGCATCCGCCGACTTTCATTGTGATGACGCAGGATGATCCGGTGCGCGTCGAGAACGCGCTCTATTATTTTCTGGCGCTGAAACAGGTGAAGGTGCCGACGGAGCTTCACCTTTATCCGACCGGCGGCCACGGCTACGGATTGCGCCGCACGCAACATCAAGTGACGACGTGGCCGGATCGAGCGACGGATTGGATGGACGCGCGCGGCTTGCTAAAGAAGCCGTGATGGTTCCCGAAGCTGCGCTGCGAAGGGGCGGACGCGGCAGTCGTTCGGTTCAGGCGGGATCGTAGTTCAGCCACGGCCCCAGCCAGCGTTCCACTTCGGCGAGGGGCATCGGCTTGCGCTGCGCGAGGTCCGCGATCTGGTCGCGGCCGAGTTTGCCGACGGCGAAGTATTTCGAGTCCGGATGGCCGAAGTAGAATCCGCTCACGCTCGCGCTGGGCCACATGGCGAAACTTTCGGTGAGCGTGATGCCCGCGTTCTTCTCCACATCGAGCAACTCCCAGAGAATGCCTTTCTCCGGATGATCGGGGCAGGCGGGATAGCCCGGCGCGGGACGGATGCCGCGATAGGATTCCTCAATGAGCTGCTGCGTCGTGAGATTCTCGTT
>CAMASG010000080.1 GCA_945860945.1 Akkermansia muciniphila | reverse complement strand
TGCTATCGCTACGAGCAGAGCGGCGAGTTGTTCGGCCTCATGCGCGTGCGTTCGCTCAACATGAACGACGCCCACATCTATTGCACCGAGGAGCAGTTCGCCGACGAGTTCCGCGCCGTGAACGACATGTATCTGAAGTATTTCAAAATCTTCGGCCTGGAAAAATATCAGATGCGCTTCAGCACGCACGCGGCGGAAGGGCTCGGCAAGAAATACGTCAACGAACCGGACTTGTGGAAGAAGACCGAGGACATGGTGCGCAAGGTGTTGATCGAATCGGGCATCAACTACGTGGAGGTCGCCAACGAGGCGGCGTTCTACGGGCCGAAGATTGACGTGCAGGTGTGGAGCGCCATCGGCCGCGAATTCACCATCGCCACCAACCAGGTGGACTTCGCTGTGCCCGCCAAGTTCGGCCTGACCTATCGCGACAAGGACAACTCGAACAAGACACCGCTATGCATCCATCGCGCGCCGCTCGGTACGCATGAGCGGTTCATCGGTTTTCTCATCGAGCATTACGCGGGCAACTTCCCGCTCTGGCTTGCGCCGGATCAGGTGCGCGTCATCACGCTCAACGACGACGAAGCGTTGATCAACTACGCCAAGCCCATCGTGGCCGAACTGCGCGCGAACATGGTGCGCGTGGATGCAGATTTCAGCGCGACGCCGTTCAAGGCGAAGATTTCCAACGCGGAACAATTACGCGTCCACACGATGCTGGTCATCGGCGGGCGCGACCTGGAAGCGGGCGCGGTGAGCGTGCGTCTCCACCACGGCGGCCCGCAAGGCGCGAAACCGAAGGGGGAAGTCGTGGCTCAGTTATTGTCGGATATCCGCGAACGGAAATAATGCTTGAAATAACGGGCGGGACTGTTAATTTCACCGCTCTTTATTTAAAAAAGGATTTTTATGGCACGCTGCGAACTAACTGGAAAGGGCCCGATCAAGGGCAGTCACATCTGGCGCTCTGGTAAAGCTAAGAAAAAGGGCGGCATCGGCACGCATGTCACCGCCATCACCAAGCGGCGCTTCCTGCCGAACCTGCAGCGCGTGAAGGCGCTGGTGGACGGCGAGGTGCGCTACGTGACCGTTTCGGCGAAGGCGCTAAAGCAAGGTCTCGTCACCAAGGCGCCGAAGCGCACTTGGAAGAAGGCCGCCTAAATCCGCCAAACAATCTCATGAGAAGCGAGGCCTTGCGCCTCGCTTTTTCTTTTTCCGCGTCAACGGCCTAACGCCCTTTGCGGGAATGCATCATCGCGCGCTTCATTTCCCGTTCGCTGTCGCGCTTCTTGATATCCTCGCGCTTGTCGTGAGCCTCTTTGCCCGTGCCCACGCCGAGCAGCACCTTCACCTTGCCGTTCTTCCAGAAGAAGGATAGCGGCACCAAAGCGTTCCCCTTCACCGCCGCGAACTCGTGCAGTTTGCGGATTTCAGATCTGTGCAGCAGCAATTTACGCGGCGCCTTGGGTGCGTGGTTCTGAATGTTACCGAAGGCGTACTCATCGATGTGCGCGTTGTAGAGCCACGCCTCGTCTTTCTCCACGCGCGCGAAAGCGTCGCTGATCTGCCCCTTGCCAGCGCGCAGACTCTTCACCTCTGTTCCATGCAGCACGATACCCGCCTCAAACGTCTCGAGGATATGGTAGTCCCGCCGGCCTTTTGGATTATTGAGGATGTCGGCCATAAACGAAAACAGCCGGAGGTTAAACCCTCCGGCTGTCGTGGAAAACTGTAAAATTAGGCGCGTTTGCGCTTCTTCTTCACCGGAACCACAGCCACCGGTTCCGGCGTGTTCAATTCGAAATCCATCTTGCCCTCGATCAATTCGGTCAAGGCGATGTCGGCGATGCCCATCGTCGCGGTGTTCGCAATCAACGGTCGGCCACCGCCAATTGTCAGTTGCCGCACACGGCGTGAGACCAGATTGATCAACACGTGCGGGTTGGGTATTTTTTCCAGAGCTTGCTTGCAGAGTTCGCTGTTCATAAAACCCCCTTTGAGGGAGGGACAAAATACGGACTACCCGCCGGAACGCAATAGAAAAAACAATGGCTTGCGCCTCACCCGACGCGTCGCCCACAATCGCCGGGTTGACGAAATGAGCCGGAACACCCACGCCTTCGACCTCGCGCGCTACCTCGATGCGCGCACTGCCACCGTCAACCGCGCGCTCGACCGCTTCCTGCCGAAGGCGGCCGCCAAGCCCGCCACGATTCATCGAGCGATGCGTTACTCGCTCTTCGCCGGCGGCAAACGAATGCGCCCCGCCCTCGTCCTTGCCGCTGCCGAGGCCTGCGACGGAAACGTTCCCAACGCGCTGCCCGCCGCCTGCGCCGTCGAATGCATCCACACTTACTCACTCATCCACGATGACTTGCCCTCTATGGACAACGACGATTTCCGGCGTGGCAAGCCGACCAGTCACAAGGTTTTTGGCGAAGGCATCGCCATCCTTGCTGGCGACGCATTGCTGACGCAGGCTTTTGAAATCCTCGTTCAAGCGAAGCCCACCGCGCGTTATCCGCACCATACGCTCGTGCTCGAACTCGCCCGCGCTTCGGGTTCTCTTCAGCTCATTGCCGGTCAAGTCGCCGATCTCGAGAGCGAAGACAAAGCCACATCGCTTCCGCAACTCCGCTACATTCATGAACGCAAAACCAGCGCCCTGCTCTGCTGTTCCGCGCGCCTCGGTGGCATGACTGCCAACTGCACACCGACGCAACTTCGCGCCCTCACCAGTTTCGGTTACCACATCGGTCTCGCCTTCCAAGTCATCGACGACATTTTGGATGTGACGCAAACCAGCGAGAAACTGGGCAAGACAGCCGGCAAAGATGTCGCCGCGCAAAAAGCGACTTACCCGTCTATCGTCGGCCTCGAAAAATCCCGCAAGATCGCCGCGCAACTCACCGCAAAAGCCTTCGCCGCGCTCCAACCGTTCAAGAGAAAAGCCGCGGCGTTGCAAGCCCTCGCCCACCACCTTTTGCATCGCGACAATTAGTGATCAGGAAAAAGATTTCCGGAGAAGGTCGAGACTCTTCGGAATCGCAGTGAGCGGATCTTCTTTACCTTCAAATTCCAGAGCGATGTAGCCGCGATAATTGTGTCGGCGCAAGATGGCGGCAATGCGCGGGTAATCGAGATCGAGCGTGTACCAAAGTCCGCCGCCGAAATAGGTCTTCGCCTGTACGTAGATGGTTTGCGGCGCCATCAATTCCAGTTTCGCGTAGGGATCTTCGAGGAAATTACCCGTGTCCAGCGTCACTTGCAGCCAAGGTGACTTCACCGCCTTGACCACGCGCAACACTCCTTCGGGCGTTCGGCCAAGCCCCCAGTGATTTTCGAGGCCCATGATGACGCCGTTTTTCTCAGCCGCAGCGAGACATTTCTCAAAGCTATCGATGACCCATTTGAATCCGTCCTCATCGGTGAAGCCTTCCTTCGGCGGTTCGATGCCGCGGTTTTTCATCAAGTCATCAAAATTCTTGCTCGTGCCCCAAGTGCCGGTGTTCACGCGCATGGTGGGAATGCCGAGCGACCCCGCGAGTTCGAGGCAATGAATCGTGTGATCGATGTTCTTTTGTCGCACAGCGGCGTCGGGCGAAAGAAATCCTTGATGCGTCGAAAAACCCGAAAGGCTGATGCCGTTCAAAAATGCGCGGCGCTTCATATCGCGCAAGGCAGCGACATCCTCCTTCTCCATTTGCCGATGCAAGATCTCAACAGCGTCGAACCCCATCTCAGCGGCCATATCGATGCACTTGCCCACATCGCGCAGTTCCTTGTGCCGGAATTGCCAGAACGAATAGGTGGAAATAGCGATCCGGTTTCGCATGCGGACGGGTTTGATGATCGGCGACGGTTTTACTTCTTCCGCATGGGTGCTGAGAATCGCTGTGCCGACGGCCATGGCCGACAAGAAGGTGCGACGGTTGGATTGCATACACTCATTTAACCGCGCTGAGAACGCCTGCCAAGTTTTCATTCCCGCCGTTCGCGATTAGCGCAGACAAATCTTGAGTTTTTCCAACGCCCGTGTGTCCTGTGCGCGTGCAACGCACGAACCGATGGACCGGATACACTGAACTCGCCGTACTCTTCTTTATCCAAGCGGCCGCGATGGGCATGTGGTTCGTGCCGCTTAGCAGCGTCCTCGATGCCCACGGACTTCACTCAATCAAACCACTCGCCTTCGCCACGAGCGCACTGGCCTGCTTCGTCTCACCGCTCATATTCGGCGCGATGGCCGACCGGCATGCTTCGCCTGTGAAAGTGTTGCGCGGCCTTTCACTCGCCACCGCAGGCGCGATGGCGCTCGCTTCATTTGCCATTCAGCGCGGATGGAATCCTTGGCTCGTTCTCGCAATCATCCAGCTTCACGCGCTCTGCTCTTCGCCCACGTGGAGCATGGCATCGACCATCGTTCTCGGCCGCCTGCGCGACGCGAAACGCGAGTTCGGCCCGCTCCGCGCCATGGCCACGCTTGGTTGGATGATTGGCTGTTGGTTGATAAGCCTACTCAACGCTGATGCGGATGTCCTCGCTGGTTACAGCGGCGCCTTCGTCTGGCTTCTCGTCGCCGCTTTCACTTTCCTATTGCGCGACACCGCCTCGCCCAGTTCTCTGCCTCCGATAACCCTCCGTCAACGCCTCGGTCTCGACGCATTGTCATTGCTAAAGAATCACGATCACCGCGTCGTTTTCATCACCGCCGCACTCTTCAGCATCCCGTTGACGGCTTTCTATCCCTACACACCGCCACACCTGAAAGAATTAGGCTTGAGCCACACCGTCGCGTGGATGTCGCTCGGGCAAGTGACCGAAATTCTCGCGATGTTCGCGTTGGCGCGACTCCTCATTGGCTGGCGACTCAAATGGGTTTTTGGCGCAGGACTCGCTTTCGGTGTGATCCGCTTCGCGTGTTGCGCGCTGGACACCCGCACGGCTGTGCTCGTCGGCGTCACGCTGCACGGCGTTTCCTTCACGCTCGTTTTCATCACGGCGCAGATCTACTTGGACGAACGGGTGGACCCCTCGTGGCGCGCCCGGGCGCAGGCGCTCATGGCGCTGATGAGTGGCGGTGTGGGAAACCTGCTCGGCTACCTCGGCACCGGCGCGTGGTTCGACGCCAACACGAGTGACGGAGGAACACGTTGGCCGCTTTTCTGGACCGGCATCTCGCTCGCTGCCGGACTGGTGCTGATCTACTTCCTTGCCGCGTATCACGGACGCGGCAGCGGAACGGAAAAAGCGACTACAACCCCAACGCCTTGAACCGGTTCTTGACCTCTTTAAAATGGAAGTCGAGTGAACAGAGTTTTTCGAGTTCGCCCTTCTTGAAATGCTTGGCGACATCGGCGTCCGCTTGGAGTTGCTCCACAAAGTCCGCGTCATCGCGCCCGGCGTGCTTCACCGCCCACGTCCGCATCGCGGCGTCTTGCACGAGTTTGTAGGCAGCCTCGCGCGTCAGCCCTTTTTTGATGAGCGCGAGCAGCACGGTCTGCGAATTCCACATGCCCAGCGAGAGGCCGAGGTTCTTCTTCATGTTCGCGGGATAGACGACGAGTCCGTCCATCAAGCGAGTAAGCAGGCCGAACATGTAGTCGAGCAACGTGCAGGAATCCGGAAAGATGATGCGCTCGACTGAGCTGTGCGAGATGTCGCGTTCGTGCCAAAGGGCAACGTTTTCCAGCGCCGCTACGGCGTTGCCGCGGATGACGCGCGCGAGGCCAGTGAGTCGCTCCCACGTGATGGGATTGCGCTTGTGTGGCATCGCGCTGCTGCCTTTTTGACCGACGGTAAACGGCTCTTCGGCTTCGAGAACTTCCGTGCGTTGCAAGTGGCGGAACTCGACGGCCCAGCGTTCGATACTGGCAGCGACGAGCGCGAGCGCGTTCATGAACTCGGCGTGGTTGTCGCGCTGAATAACTTGAGTGGCGATCGGTGCGGGGCGCAGGCCGAGCTTCTTGCAGACAAACGCCTCGATCTTCGGGGAGAGATGCGCGTTCGTGCCGACGGCGCCGGAAAGTTTGCCGATGGCCGCGATGGAACGAATACGCTGGAGACGTTCGAGTGCGCGACCGAACTCGTCGCGCATCAACGCGAGTTTCAGCCCGAAGGTCGTCGGTTCGCCGTGGATGCCGTGACTACGACCGATGCACGGCGTCATCTGATGCTCCTTCGCGCGCCGCGCGATGATGGGCAGCAGCTTCTCGACATCGGCGATGAGGATGTCCGCGCTCTGCACCATCTGCACAGCGAAGGCGGTGTCCACGATGTCCGAACTGGTGAGGCCGAAGTGGATCCATCGGCTGGCGGAGTCGTTGATCTGCTCGGCGACGGCGGTGGTGAAGCCGATGACGTCGTGGTTGAGCGTCTTCTCCAGTTCCTTCGCGCGCTCAGTCAGCGCCTTCGTGTCGGCGAAACACTTGTCGGCGCCGGCCTTCATCTTGGCGAAATCTTTGGCGGGGACAACGCCCTCCTTCACGAGCGCCTCGCTGGCGAGCAGCTCAATCTCGAGCCATATCTTCAGCCGGTTCTCATCGGTCCAGATGGCCCGCATCTCGGGCCGCGAATAGCGCAAAATCATACGCGCCAAAGCGTAGAGATGGGGCGAATGGGAGTCGAGAGCCGAGTGCCGCGCTAGCGTTACGACATCCGCTTGCGCGCGGATTCGAGAATCTTGAGCTCGCGGGCGGTCAGGCTGTGAATGCCTTCCTTGGAAATCTTGTCGAGAATGGGATCCACTTCCTTGCTGATGAATTCCTCGGAGGGGGCGTCCTCAGCGGACTTGAAGACGCGAGGCCGAGTGTGGCGCTTTGGCCGGAGCTTCTCCATCACCACCTGCACGTGATTCCCTTGGATAAATAACAGCACGTAGCCGAGACCGGCAATCATCCCGCCAAGATGCGCCGCGTGGGCGATGCCGCTGCGCCGGTCGAGCAGGCCAAGCCCGCCGATAATAGCGAGCACGAGCAGGAGATATTTCGCGCGCATCGTGACGGGGATGATGAACGCGATCAATGCCGTGACTTGCTCGTCCCAATTCAAGCGAGCGAACGCGGCGATGAGCCCGAACACCCCAGCCGATGCGCCCACCACAGCGACGTTCGATCCAAAGTGCGCCGGAAAAATCCAGCTAACCGAACACTGGAGCAAGCCGCCGAACACGCCGCTGACGAAGTAGAGTTTGAGGAACGTCGCCACGCCGAGGCGCTCCTCTAGCGCGCGACCGAAAATCCAGATCATCGCGCAGTTCAGGATGAGATGAAGCGGATTGGAGGGGTCGTGCAGCACTTGGAACGTGAGCAGTTGCCACACCCATCCGTGCGCGAGGTCGTCCGGACGGAGCGGCAGGTATGCCCAAACGAAATTGAGCGGGCCGCCCGCGAGATTGGCGACGAGTTGCAACACGTACACCGCCGTGTTGGCGAGAATCAACGCCAGCCACGCGCTCCAAAATGAACGCGTCTCGGATTGCCTCATGTAATGACGGTCGTCCAGCATTCTCAAATCAAGCTACCGGAGACGCCCCGTTTTTCAACGGCCATTTTACCCGCGCCTCACGGCAATTTCGCCAGCTCGTTTCTCACCAACTCCATCAGCGGCTTCACTGTCTCACGGCTGAAATCAAACGGGCAACCGGCCGCGGCGAACAGTTCCGGGAGCGGACGCGAGCCCCCCAGCGCCAATCCGCGCTTGTAGTCGGCCAGCGCACGAACTTTATCGCGCTTCGAGTTCGCCCAGACCTGCAGCGCGCCGAGTTGCGCGATACCGTATTCCACATAGTAAAACGGGTGGATGAAGATGTGCAATTGCCGGTGCCACATGTTCGCTCGCGCCGCTTCGTGGCCGGACCAGTCCGCGTCGCCACCGAAACGGTCCATCAACGCGATCCACGCCGCCGTACGTTCGGCCCGTGTGTGGCCCGGATGCGAATAGATCCAGTGCTGGAAGGCGTCCACCGCGGCGATCCACGGGAAGATATTGATGATCCCCTCGAGATGCGTGCGACGTGCGCGATCGGCGTCGGTCGGGCTGTAGAATTCTTCCAGAAACTCATTACCCAACAACTCCATCGCCATCGAGGCCACTTCGCAGAACTCGATCGGCGCGTTGCGGTAGGCGTAAAAATCCTCGTTCCGCGTCGCAAGTGCATGAAAGGCATGCCCCGCTTCATGCAACATCGTGTCGACATCCCTCTGCAATCCGACGGCGTTCATGAAAATGAATGGCAACCGCGACTCAGCAAGCGTGGATTGATAGCCGCCGGGCGCTTTTCCTTTGCGATTGGCGAGGTCGAGTAAACGAAGGTCGCGCATCAACTTGAACTCGCCGCCGAGGGTCGCGTCGAGCCGGTTGAAAACCCCCTGCGTGCGCTCGACCATCTGTTCCACTTCGACGAACGGCTTGAGCGCCGCGCGATTGAGCGGGTCCACCGAGAGATCCCACGGGCGCAACTTCTCCACGCTGAGCTGCTGCCGACGGCGTGCCTGCAACTCGCGCAGCGCCGGCATCACTTCGCGCTCGATGGCTTCGTGGAAACGCAGACAGTCCTCCGGCGTGTAATCGAAACGCCCGCGCGCGCGGAAGGCATACTCGAGGTAGTTTTTGAACCCGGCGTTCTTCGCGATGCGCTCGCGCAGATTCATCAACCCTTCGAAATACTCCTCGAACTTCTCCGCCTCCTGCAAACGCCGTTTCGCCACGAGCATCCACGCCTCCTCGCGCAGCGCACGGTCCGGCTCCTCGAAGTAGCGGCCCATCTGCACGAGCGTCTTTTCCTCGCCGCGGAAATTCACAGTGAGCGATCCGGCAAGCTTCTGATACTGCTGCGAGAGCTTCGATTCTTCCGTCTCCAGCGGCACGTTCTCCTCGCGGAACAGCTCGACGTGCAGCTGCGTGTTGCGATCAAAAACTTCGTAGCGCGCCTTCTTCTCCGCCAAAAGCGCCGGCCGCAACGGGTGCTGCAGATAAAGCTGCGCGAGCTTGAACTGCTTCGGTTTGAGCTCCGGCTCGATGTTCTCCACGAAATCCAAGTAGGACTTCTCGGCCGCGGGATCATCCGTGTGGCAAGTCATCGTGATGTAGCGGCGGCTCGACTCCTCGTCCAACGCCGCGCTCAACTCGCCGGCGTCCAGCAGCCATTGCTCAAACGCGCCGAGGGTCGCGCACTTCGGCGCGGCATCCTCCAAGCGAACCAACAACGGCACGATCTGTTCCCAGTCGCCGAGATTAATCTGCGCCGGGACGAAACGGCGCGGCTTGTATGCGGGAAGTTCGTTGAACGGAAGCGAGCTCATGAGACAAAGATGCGTTCAGGCGCGGTTCAATCCAAGCCGTATTTCTCAAGCCAACTCTGAGGCAGCGTGCCGAAGCTGAGCAGCCAGTCGTTGAAGCGTTGCAGGCTCCAGCCCCTGCCCTCCATCAATCGGCGGCGCAGTCGCTCGTTCTCCAGTCGCCCGAGCCAGTAGCTCATCGGCACAGTGGGCGATGCGGAATACCAATTGATCTCCGCCTCGCTGCGGGCTTTGGTGAAGCCAAGATGTTTGCGTAGATGCGCCGCTGCTTGCTCGTAACTGTAGCGGCCGGTCTGCAAACGCAGATCCACAAGGATGCGATGCACGCGCCACAGGGCGTCGTGAAGCTGCTGCACGCGCAGCCACGGCGAGCGGTCCACGCGCAAGTCCACCATCATCTGCTCGCACCACAGCGTCCAGCCCTCGTAGAAAACCGCGTGGGCAAAAAGCCGCCGCCACTTGCGCGGATGCGTGTTGGCCGTGACGAATTGCAAGTGATGCCCGGGATACGCCTCGTGCGCCGCCGTGAGTGACAAACCAAAATGTTGCTGCCGCTCGGCGAGTTTGTCGGCGGCACTCGTCTTAGTCAGGCTCAGATCGTTCACCCAGAAAATACCGCGCTGACGTTTTTCCAATGCGCCGGGCGAGGAGTACGCCGCTGTCGGGTACAAGTGGCGCATGAACTCGGGCACCAAGCGCACTTGCAACTCGTCGCCTTTGGGAAACGTCACCGC
>CAMASG010000079.1 GCA_945860945.1 Akkermansia muciniphila | reverse complement strand
TATTCCCACACGACCTTCTTGTCCGGCGCGACCTCGACGATTTTCTGAAAGCCCTGCTGAAGTAGCACGTTGCCATTGGGCAGCACCTGCGCGTCGTGGATGCCGCCAATCTTAAGTTCCCATTCGTAGCTGCCGTCTGGCGCGATGATCGCGAGTCGGCGCGTGGAGTCATCGCCGGCGAGGAAGCGCCGGCCAGCGCCGGTCTGCTCGGCGTGAAGTTGAAGGGTGAAGGCGAAGGCCAGGGCGGCGAGCGCGGCCCGGCGTGAGAGGAAATTTTGCATAACCCAAGGATGATAACGACGATTCGATTGATGTAAAATTAATTTTTCACCATCGGTTGAGAGTAAGCGTCGCCAATCAAGCGTCGCCAATCTTCTCCTATGGTTCGCAACCTTGCGCACCACCGTTGACGCCTCGTCCCAATCCCGCCAAGCTTCGCGAGCAATCAACATAGTAGCTAGTAGTACTCACACATCACTCGCCATGTCCGACTCATCTTCGAATCCTTTCTCCCTCAAAGGCCGCGTGGCGCTCGTCACCGGTAGCAGCACCGGCCTCGGCAAAGCGATGGCGTTCGCCCTCGGCCGCGCCGGCGCGACGGTGGCGCTCAATTACGCCAACAACACCGTGCGCGCGGAAAAGACATTCGCGGAGTTCAAGGCCGCCGGACTCACCGGTGCGCTCTTCCGCGCCAGCGTGGTGGACGAAGCGGAGGTGAAACAGCTCACAGCGGACATCGCCAAGCAACTCGGCGCGGTGGACATCATTGTGGCGAACGCCACGCCCGACCAACCGCATCACGCCATCGAGCGCTACGACTGGGCGTTCTACCAGTCGATGCTCGATTTCTTTATCAAGAGCCCGTTCCTGCTCACGCGCGCCGCGTTGCCGCACATGAAAGCGCAGCGCTGGGGGCGCATCATCAATATCGGCTCCGAGGTCGTCGCGCGCGGCGTGCCGAACTTCAGCGCGTACGTCGCCGCCAAAGGCGGGCAGAACGGCTGGACTCGCAGCATGGCGACCGAACTCGCGCCCTTCGGCATCACGGTGAACATGATTTCGCCCGGCTGGATTCCCGTGGAACGCCACGAGAACGACCCGCAGGCGGAGAAGGACGGCTACCGCGCGCTCATCCCCGCCGACCGTTGGGGCGTGCCGGACGATCTCTCCGGCGCGTTGACCTTCCTCGCGAGCGACGCGTCGTCCTTCGTCATAGGCCAGAACATCCACGTGAACGGCGGGCTGACGGTGTTTTGAACGCGGCTTCCGCCAACGGCAGCTTCACCATCGTCGGCCTCGGCGAAGCGGTGTTCGATGTCTTTCCGGACAAAGTCGTGCTCGGCGGCACGTCTCTCAATTTATCCGTCCACGCCCAGCAACTACTCGCCCCGCACGGGGGCCGCGGCGTGCTACTCAGCCGCATCGGCACGGACGATTTAGGTCGGCAACTGCTTTCAGAATTTAAATCGCGCCGGCTGCCCGTTGATAATATCCAACTCGACCACGACAAGCCGACCGGCCGCGTGCTCGTGCGGTTTCACGATGGCGAACCGCACTACGAAATCGTCCGCGACGTCGCGTGGGACGCGCTCGCTTTCGGCCCGGCCGAGCAAACCCTCGCCGCGAAGTGTCATGCCATCTGTTTCGGCACGCTCTCACAGCGGGATCCCCGTTCGCGCGCGAGCATTCGGGCGATCCTCCGCGCCGCGCCGCAGGCCGTGCGGCTTTTCGACGTGAACCTACGCCAAGATTTCTTCGATGCGGAAATCATCAACGAAAGTTGCGCGCTCGCCACCATCGTGAAACTGAACGAAGCCGAACTGCCGGTCATCGCGCGGCTGCTCGCGTTGCCGAACGGTGAACCGGCCGCGCAAATGGAAACGTTGCGCGCGCGGTTCAATCTGCGCGCTGCCGTGCTCACGCGCGGCGAACGTGGCACGGCGTGGTTCGATGCATCGGGAACAATCGAAGCCGACGTACCGCGGTTCGAGCCCGGGCTGGGTGCCGACAGCGTGGGCGCCGGCGACGCGTGCAGCGCGGGGTTGCTCGCCGGCCTGCTGGGCGGTTTGTCGCCGCGCGATGTGGTGGCGCTCGCGAATCGGCTCGGTGCGTTCGTGGCCTCGCAGCCGGGTGCCACGCCGAACTTGCCGCCATCGTTTGCCATCTGAATTTCCTTCGTATCGCTGGCGAGGATGGGCTTGATTAAACGCGGGTTCTATCCAAGAGTGGCGTCGTTTCTTACTGGTGCGAAGGATGAACCGTTTTCACACACAACAGTCTGCCGTCTGTTTCGCGATGATTCTTTTTCTCAGCCTCGTTTCGAGCGGAGCTATTGCTGCTGCGGCGGAACCACCACCGCGCATCGAGCCGCAGGTCACTGCGGGTGCGGAGCATTCGGTTTTCTTGCGGGCCGACGGCATCCTCTGGATTTGGGGTCAGAACAAGGACGGCCAGCTTGGCGACAACACCGAGGCAAGCAAGGCGGTGCCGTCGGCGATTGTGTCGCTCGAGCGCTGGGCGCAAATCGCCGCGGGCGCGAACCACGCCGTGGCGCTGAAACGTGACGGCTCGCTTTGGTCGTGGGGCGACAACGGCTCAGGCCAACTCGGTGACGGCAGCCGCGAGAAACACATCAAGCCGATACTCATCGGGGCGGACTTTACGTGGACGAAGCTCGCGTCAGGCGGGGCGGGCACGATGGCGTTGAAGCGCGACGGATCGCTCTGGGCGTGGGGCAACAACGGTTGGGGCCAACTCGGCGATGGCACGAAGCTGGACAGGATTCGTCCGCAGCAAATCGGTTTGGACAAGGATTGGGCCGATGTTGTAACCGGTAGCGAGAGCTCCGCCGCGCTCAAGAAGAACGGCACTCTCTGGTCGTGGGGTGGCAATTTCTACGGACAACTTGGCGACGGCACCACGCAGAGCCGCCTCGCGCCCGCGCGTGTCGGCCTGAACACGAACTGGACGACACTCGCCGCTGGTGGGGCTCATTTACTGGCGCTGCGTCGGGACGGCTCGCTCTGGGCTTGGGGCAATAACGAGTTCGGTCAAATCGGTGACTACTCGTTAATCAACCGGTTGCAGCCCCGGCGCGTCAGCACCGAGACGAATTGGGTCGCCATCGCCGCCGGCGAGAATCATTCGCTGGCCGTCAAACGCGACGGCTCGCTCTGGGCTTGGGGCGCGAACAGCGCCAGCCAGCTCGGTCTTGGCACCACGGAGAAGTATCTGATGCCCACGCGCGTCGGCGCTGATACGGATTGGAAAAGCGTCGCCGGCGGTGGCGCGCATTCCGTGGCTTTAAAAAAAGACGGTACGGTTTGGGCGTGGGGCCGCAACCGCGCCGGCCAGACCGGCGGCGGCATCGGCGGTTCCAAGCGCGTGCCCACGCTCGTCGTCTTCACCGACGAATAGCCGTGAAGTCTCCGCAGGTTTTCGGGAAAGCCGTTGCGCTGCCGACGATCGCTTGCTAACGTGCAGAGCATGACTGCCATCCCGCCCCAGTTGTCGGAAGCCATCGCCCAATCGCCGGTCCGCGCGAAGCGGGCGAAGGGTTTCTTCGCCCCGAAAGTCGTGAAGACCCCCGCGTTCTACATCATCTCGCTCTGCCTCATGGCGAGCGTCGTGGCTGGCATTTTGGCGATTTGGAAGTTCGCGGAACAGGACACTTTCTGGCGGATGATCGCCACGTTCATCGTGGTCGCCGCAGGTGCCGCCACTTTCTTGTTGGTGAACGGAATCTTTGGCGAGGAACACGACGCCTGATTCACCGCTGCGGCTGCGCGAGGTTCGAATGTGAATCAAGTTTGAATGATTCCCCGCGTTGGTGACGTCCCAAACCGAAGAGAGCAAAGAGAGTCTATGAAACTATTCGCATTCCTTTCCTTCGCGTTCGTTTGTGCCGCGCCGGCATTTGCCGCGCCCGCGCCTTCGCCTTCGCCGTTACCTGCGAAGATTGATTTCAACCGCGACATCCGGCCTGTCCTTTCCGAGAACTGTTTCGCCTGCCACGGGCCCGATGCCAAGCAGGTGAAAGGCGGTCTGCGCCTCGACCAGCGCGATTCCACAATCAAGCAGGCCAAGTCCGGCAAGATTGCGATCGTCCCCAAGCAGCCGTCCAAGAGCGAGTTGGTCCGCCGCATCACCACAAAGGACACGGATGATTTGATGCCGCCGCCGGAGAGTCACAAGAAACTCGGCTCGCGCGAAGTCGCGTTGCTGCAGAAATGGATCGAGCAAGGCGCGGAATATCAGGCGCACTGGGCGTACGTGCCGCCGATGAAACCCGCCGTGCCCGCGAGTCAGAACGGTGTGGACTTCCTCGTGCAGCAACGGCTCAAGGCGATCAATCTCAAGCCTTCGCCCGAGGCCGACCGCCGCACGCTCGCGCGCCGGCTTTACTTCGATCTCGTCGGCCTTCCGCCCACGTCGGCGGAGGTCGAAGCGTTCGTGAACGACAAGTCGCCCGACGCCTACGCGAAGCTCGTCGATCGGCTCCTCGCCTCGCCGCATTACGGCGAGCGCATGGCGATCGGCTGGCTCGATGTGGTGCGCTTTGCCGACACCATCGGTTATCATTCCGACACGCCGCGCAACGTTTACCCCTACCGCGATTACGTCATCCGCGCGTTCAATGAGAACAAGCGGTTCGACCAATTCACGCGCGAGCAACTCGCTGGCGATCTTCTGCCGAACGCCACTTTGGAAACGCGCGTTGCTTCCGCTTTCAATCGTCTCCTGCTCACCACCGAAGAAGGCGGCGCGCAGGCGAAGGATTACGAAGTGCGCTATCTCACCGACCGCGTCCGCGCCGTCGGCACCGTCTGGCTCGGACAGACGATCGGCTGCAGCCAGTGCCACGATCACAAATTCGACCCGAGCACGCAGCGCGATTTCTACGCGATGGGCGCGTTCTTCGCGGACATCAAGGAGTCGATTGTCGGCAAGCGCGAGGAGGGCATAGTTGTGCCCAGTGAGAAAGACACTGCTGAAATCGCCCGCCTCGACGGCGAAACGGCGCGGTTGCAGAAAGCGTTCGATGCGCCGCAGCCGCAGATCACCGCCGCGTTCAGTAAATGGCAGGAAACCACGTTGGTTGGATTAGAGAACGAGGCGAATTGGAAACCGCTCGCGCCCGTCACGGCCGTCAGCGTCGGCGGCGCGAAGTTGACCGTCCAACCCGACCTCGCCGTTCTCGCCAGCGGCAAAAGTGCGGACAAAGACACTTACACACTCGCGTTCACCAACGCGCTCAGTGGCGTCACAGGCCTGCGACTCGAAGTGTTGCCGGACGCCTCGCTGCCCGCGAGCGGACCGGGTCGCGCGGCGAATGGAAATTTCGTACTCACCGAAATCGTCGCCACCGTGAAGCGTGGCGAACAGAAGCCCGAGTCGGTGAAATTCGCCGCCGCGCGCGCGACGTTCGAGCAGACGAGCGCCGCCTCGACAATCGATGGCGACGCCAAAGGCGCGGCGTTCGGCTGGGGCGTGCTGCCCGAAGTCGGCAAGGCACAGCAATTGGTTCTCGAGCTCACCACGCCGCTCACGCTCGCCGCGGGTGATGTGCTGACAATCGAGTTGAAGCAGAACCACGGCAACAAAAGCCACACGCTCGGCCGGTTCCGCATCGCTGCGACGATGGATGCTGCCGCCGCGCGCATGATTGCTCCACCCCCGCCGCCTGCGGACATTGTTGCCATCCTGAAAATTGCGTCCGAGAAACGCGCCGTCGCGCAGCAAGAAAAACTCTTCACATACTACAAGATTCTCACGCCGGAGCTGGCGGGGTTGCGCCAGCAGGTCGCCGCGTCGAAAAAAGCGAAGACGGATTTCGAGACGAAGCTGCCGCGCTGCATCATCTCCGAATCGTCGCCCGCACCGCGCACTGTTCGTCTGCTCCCGCGCGGTAACTGGATGGACGACAGCGGCCCGCTGATGCAGCCCGCGCTCCCCGTTTATCTGGCTGTTTCCGTGAAGCCGCCCGAGAATCGCCGCCTCACTCGCCTCGATCTCGCCGAGTGGATTGTGGCGAAGGAAAACCCGCTCACCGCACGCGTCTTCGTGAATCGCGTCTGGAAACAGTTCTTCGGAATGGGTCTTTCGAAGGTGCTCGATGACCTCGGTGCGCAGGGCGAGCCGCCCGTGAATCCGGCGCTGCTCGATTGGCTCGCGAGCGATTTCCGCGACAGCGGCTGGGATGTGAAGCGTCTCGTTCGCGTCATCGTCACCAGCGCGACTTACCGGCAGACTTCGATCACCTCGCGCGAGTTGTTGTCGCGTGACTCCGAGAATCGCGAGCACGCCCGCCAGAGTCGTTGGCGGCTCGACGCCGAGTTGGTGCGCGACAACGCGCTCACTGTTTCGGGATTGCTCGTGACGAAGATCGGCGGACCGAGCGTGAGGCCGTATCAGCCCGATGGTTACTGGGAGAATCTCAATTTCCCCGTGCGCAACTATGACGCGAGCAAGGGCGAGGATCAGTTCCGCCGCGGCCTTTACACCTGGTGGCAACGCTCCTTCGTGCATCCGAGCATGCTCGCCTTCGACGCGCCGACGCGCGAGGAGTGCGCCGCCGATCGCGCCCGCTCGAACATTCCGCAGCAGGCGCTCGTGCTGCTCAACGATCCGACCTACGTCGAGTCCGCCCGCGCTTTCGCCGCGCGCATCGTCAAGGAAGGCGGCGCTGATGCCAACGCGCGCCTCGTCTGGGCGTGGCAGCAAGCCATCGCGCGCGCGCCGCGTGCGGATGAACTGGTCACCGTCCGCGCGTTATTCGACAAGCACCTCGCGTTGTACAAAACCGATACGAAGGCCGCCGAGGCGTTCTTGAAAAATGGTTTGAATCCGGCGCCACAGGGCGCGGATGCGGCCGAGCTCGCGGCGTGGACGAATGTCGCGCGCGTCCTGCTGAACCTCCACGAAACGATCACACGTTCCTGAGTTATGAATCTCCATTCTGATCTCCTCCAGTTCCGCCAACAGCAGCAGACCCGCCGCGTCTTCATCGGCCGCGCGGCGCAGGGGATGGGCGCGTTCGCGCTCGCTTCGCTGCTCGACCCCTCCATTCTTCGCGCCGTGCCCTCGCCTCCTTCGCGCAAAGACAAGTGGCCCGGCGTGGTGAATCCGCTGCATCATCCGGCCAAAATCAAGCGCGTGATCTGGCTCTCGATGGCCGGCGGCCCGTCGCATCTCGAGACGTGGGATTACAAGCCGAAGCTCACCGCGATGCACGGTCAGGCGATGCCCGAGTCGTTCACGAAGGGCAAGCAAATCGCGCAGCTTCAAGGTGCGAAGCTGACCTGTTACGGCCCGCAGCTTGGCTTCAAGAAGTTCGGCAAAGGCGGTGCGGAGATTTGCGATCTGTTCGAGCAGATCGGCTCTGTGAGCGACGATATTTGTTTCATCCGCTCGATGACCACCGAGGCGATCAACCACGATCCGGCGCACATGTTCATGAACACCGGCTCGCAGATCGCCGGCCGGCCTTCGATGGGCTCATGGCTCACGTACGGCCTCGGCAGCGTGGCGGAAGATTTGCCGGGATTCGTCGTGCTCACCTCGCTCGGCAAAGGCGGACAGAACCAGCCGATCGCCGCGCGCCAGTGGTCGGCGGGCTTTTTGCCGAGCCGTTTTCAAGGCGTCCATCTGCGGGGTAAAGGCGATCCGGTGATGTATCTCGGCTCGCCTGCGGGCGTTTCGCGCGAGCAGCAGGGCGATGTCGTTGCCGCCGTCAACGCGCTCAACAAAAAGCACGACGTCATTGTGGACGATCCCGAAATCGCCACGCGCATTGCGCAATACGAGATGGCGTTTCAGATGCAAGCGAGCGTGCCGGAGTTGGTGGACGCGAGCAAAGAGCCGCAGACGATTCTCGATCTGTACGGCTGCAAGCCGGGCGATGGTTCCTTCGCATCGAACTGCCTACTCGCGCGACGGCTTGCCGAGCGCGGCGTGCGCTTCATCCAGCTTTATCACAAAGATTGGGATCACCACGGCGGCGTGAAAGACGGCGTGACGCTCAAGGCCGCGGAGATCGACCGCGCGTGCATGGCGCTCATCACGGATCTCAAGCAGCGCGGGATGCTTCAGGACACACTCATCGTCTGGGCCGGCGAGTTCGGCCGCACGCCGATGAGCCAGGGCGGCAGCGGCCGCGACCATCACAACGCCGGTTTCAGCATCTGGCTCGCAGGTGGTGGGATTAAAGGCGGTATCGGCTACGGCGCGACCGACGAACTCGGCTACTCCGCCGTCGAGAATCCGACCAATGTCCACGACCTGCACGCGACAATGCTGCATCTGCTCGGCATCGACCACACACGGCTCTCGGTGAAATTTCAGGGGCTCGATGCGCGGCTCAGTGGTGTCGAAGGCGCGAAGCTGCTCAAGCCGATCTTGGCGTGAAGCGATTCGACGCGCGAACGCTCGCGTTGCCCACGTTGTTCGCTGTGGCACTTTTCGCGTGCGTCCAAGTCGTGCGCGCCGAGAAACCGCTCTTCCCAAAAATCACCGGCGACGCCTGGCAGATTGCCGGCAATCCCGACCTCGGCGGTTTCACGGATGCGAAACAAGAAGTCGCAAGCTTCACACTCTGGCCCGCGACGAATGGCGCGTGGCAACTTTGGGCGACCGTCCGTAAAACGCGTATCGGCGGTCAGGGAAATCTCCTCCACTGCTGGGAAGGCGCGACGCCGACCGCGCGTGATTGGAAACCGCTCGGCGTTTCGTTGCTCGCCGAACCGCGTTTCGGCGAACTGCCCGGCGGTTTGCAATCGCCGTTCGTCGTGCGTGACGGCGCGCGGTTCACCATGTTCTACGGCGATGGCCGGCACATTGCCAGCGCGACGGGCGAAGACGGAAAGACATTCGCCCGCCGGATTCTACCGGGACCGAGCACGGGGCTTTTCGATGAAGGCCCGAAGGGCAACGCGCGTGATCCGATGGTGCTGCGCATCGGCGGCAAGTGGCACTGCTATTACACTGCGCATCCGACGCGCCGCGGCACGGTCTTCTGTCGCACCTCGGAAAATCTGATTACGTGGAGCGAGTCCCGCGTGGTGGCGACGGGCGGACAATCCGGCGCGGGGCCTCAATCGGCGGAGCACCCGTTCGTGGTCGAGCCGCAGCCGGGACATTTCTATTTGTTCCGCACGCAACGCCTCGGCGCGGACGCGCAGACGAGTGTGTATCATTCGCGCGATCCGTTCGACTTCGGCATCAACGACGACACGGGCCATTTCCTCGGCACGTTGCCGCTGGCTGCACCGGAATTGATTTTGCTCAACAAGCAATGGTTCATCGCCAGCCTACTTCCGACGCTGAAAGGCATCCGTGTCGCACGGCTCGAATGGGCGGCGAAGGAATGACGCATTTCAAGTGTGATCGAAGTTGACGCTTGCGAGCGAGCGGGCCCTCCAATTAACCTCGCGCACGCATGAGCCTCACTCTTTTTCTCCGGCTCCAACTTATGGTGTTCCTCCACTATTTCGTGTGGGGCACCTGGTATGTCACGATGGGGACTTACCTCAACGGGACGCTCAAGCTGGAGGGCGGCCAGATCGGGCTGGCGTATGGCTCGACGGCCATCGGCGCGATGGTGTCGCCGTTCTTCGCGGGCATCATCGCCGACCGTTTCTTCGCGACGCAACGGCTGCTCGGTTGCCTGCATCTTGTCGGCGCGGCGCTCCTGTACTACGTCTCGATAGCGACAACCTTCTCGGTGTTTTACCCCGCGCTCATCGCTTACACCATCAGCTACATGGCCGGGCACGGACTGACCAACGCACTGACGCTGCATCACTCCAAGAATCCGGCGAAGGAATTCCCGCTCGTGATGTTGATGGGCAGCGTGGGTTGGATCGCCGCAGGTTTTGTGGTGAGCTGGCTGAAGTTCGAGGACAGCGCCAACATGTTCCGGCTCGCCGCCGGTGCGGCGTTGGTGATGGGCCTCTACTCGTTCACGCTGCCGAACACGCCGCCCAAAGGCGCGGGCGCACCGGTGAACCTGCGCACGATGCTCGGACTGGACGCGCTCAAGCTCATGCGCGACCGCTCCTTCGCCACGTTCATGATCTGCTCATTCCTCATCTGCGTGCCGCTGAGTTTCTATTTCAGTTGGATGCACGTCTTCATGGGCGAATTGAAGATCGAGAATGC
>CAMASG010000078.1 GCA_945860945.1 Akkermansia muciniphila | reverse complement strand
CCGCCGAACTTGACGATGATGGCCTCGAGGATGCGCTTGTCCATTTCGTCGAGGCCGTTCTCATCAATCTCCAGCATGGCGAGGGCGCGGCCAGCCGTCTCGAGCGTGATGCGCCCATCGGACTTCACCTGCGCATAGTCGCGGACGCGACGGAGCAAATTGTTGGCGATGCGCGGTGTGCCGCGGCTGCGCCGGGCGATTTCCAACGCGCCTTCGGGATCAACCATCACATTCAAAAGGCCGGCGGAGCGAGTGACGATCTGGTGCATCTGCTCTACCTGATAATAATCGAGGCGCTCGCGGATGCCGAAGCGGGTAAGCAATGGGGCGGTGAGCAGGCCGCTGCGAGTGGTGGCGCCGATGAGGGTGAAGCGGGGGAGATTCAGGCGGACGCTGCGGGCGTTGGGGCCGGTGTCGATAATGATGTCGAGTTTGTAATCCTCCATCGCGGGATAGAGATATTCTTCGACAACTTTCTGGAGGCGATGGATTTCATCAATGAAGAGGACGTCGCCCTCTTCGAGATTGGTGAGAAGGCCGGCAAGGTCGGCGGCTTTCTCGATGGTGGGGCCGCTGGTGGCACGGAGATTCGCGCCCATCGCTTTGGCAAGGATGTTGGCGAGCGTGGTCTTGCCGAGGCCGGGAGGTCCGCTGATGAGGATGTGATCGAGCGTCTCGCCACGCTGCTTGGCCGCGGTGACGGCGATCTCGAGGCGCTCCTTCACCTTGGCTTGCCCCGTGAAATCAGCAAAGGCCGCGGGCCGCAGCGTCTGCTCAAGGACACCGTCCGGCTTGGTCAACACATCGGAAATCATCCTCTCGGCCACCCGCGAAGAATGGGCGATGAGGATAGGTGCGGCAAGGGCAAAGGCGAAATTGACAGAAATGTCCGCCCTGATAAGGCTCCCGACAAGAACGCGACCGATGAAGCTGCCGCCATTGAGATCCCTCGCATTTCTCCTCGCCGGAGTCTTCTTGATGCTGGCCGGATTTCTCTGCGACGTCGTGTTCGCGGGCATCCCGTATCAAGATCCGGCACCCGAACTGGCGGCGCGCTACCGGTTCCACTCCTTCATCGCATCAGCCATCCGCTGGGCTGGACTCGCGCTCTTCCTCCTCGGAGGATTGCGGGGGATCCTCAGAATACTGGTTCGACGCTTCATATCTTCTCGCGCACCAGACAAGGCCCCTTAGAACACACACTCGAGAGCCACGGCCTTTTTTAGACGGCGAAGATATTCTGCACGCGAAATCTCGACGGCGCCAAGCGCCTCGGTGATGTCCGTGACCATCTGAATGTCGAACAGTGCGAAGCCGCGTTCGCGCAAGTGCTGGGCGAGGTGATGCAGGGCGATCTTCGAAGCGTCGCTCACGCGGTGGAACATGGATTCGCCAGCGAAGAGCCCACCCGCGGCGACACCGTAGATGCCCCCGACGAGTTCCCCACCCTGCCAGCACTCGACGCTGTGGGCGTGGCCGGCTTCGTGCAATCGCGTGTAGGCATCGATGAATTCCGGTGCGATCCACGTGCCCTCTTCGCGCGCGGCGCAGCCTTCCATCACGCGGCGGAAAGCGCGGTCGCGCGTGACCTCGAAAGTATTCTTCCGCAACGTGCGCGCGAGGCTGCGCGGCACGTGAAGCTTGTCCCACTCAAAAACACCACGCCGATTTGGCGACCACCACGTGATGGGATCCACGCTCCACGGGAAGATGCCGCTGCGATAGGCGAGCAGGATGCGTTCGACGGAAAGATCGCCAGCGAACGCCACGAGCCCGGCGAATTCGCCAGCGGTCACCGCCGTGCGCGGGTCGGGAAACCAGAGTCGCTGAGTGAGCGCGGCTGGTGGCATTTCATCTCCTAGCCGCGCACCTGCGCGAAGACGCGAAGCCGTCCAGTCTTTGCTCGCGATGTTTCATTGGACCAAGTTCATCGCTGCAATCAGGAGGGATTGAAAGGCGCCAGCCAGCTCGCGCGCCCAGAAATAACGGGCGTTCTTCTGCGTGACCTCGAGCCGCTTTTCCGTTTGGCAATCGGGGCTGCCGAGCAAAATCCAACTGCCCACGCGAATGTCGTTGAGCACCTGTAGCAGGAACTCCATGTCCGACGCCGCGAGCGTGAGGCGCGTGTAGCTCTTCATCGTGTGGACGCGATGCGGATCGGCGAGAAACTTCGCGAGGTGGCGCTGGTTCGAGACGCGCTGTTCCGCCAACGCTTCGTCGAGGAGTTCCTGGCTTTCGTCGAGCGTCGCCTGTCCTCTCTGCTTGGTGAGCTTGCGCGTGCCATCGGGAATGAGCGGATACAGCTCGAGCACTTCCACGAAGAGTCGCTGTTCGCGCGGTGTGAGCTGAAAAACGAAACGGCCCGACGTGTTTTTAACGAGCTTCATTTGCGAACGTCATTCGTCCCGCTCCATCGTCGCGTTGAGCGCGTAGCGATGAATCTGATGAACGTAGTGCTCGGCTTTCTCGAAGCTTTCGCGGATGAGCACGCTCTTGCCCTGCTTGTGCACCTGCATCATATGCTGCTCGGCCTTCTGCCGGCTCCAACCAAACACGGTCTGGAAAACGTGCGTGACGTAATCCATCAAGTTCACAGGGTCATCCCAGCAGACGACGAGCCAACCCGGCTCGCGGGTCTGCTTCGACGATGGATCGAGACGGGCAGGACAAGCGGTTCGGAAATCTCAGGCACGAGAAAATTTAACGGGCAACGGGGAACTTTTGAACGCGATGCGGCACTGGCTCAAATCTGGTAATCGGCCGGCTTGCCCTTGGGCGGCTTTTGCAACACGCGCATATCGAGGCCATCGTAAATCACAAGCGAGTTGGGCGCGACGCTCTGCATAATGAAGACGTTGCCGCCGATGGTGCTGCCCGCGCCGATCACCGTCTCGCCGCCGAGAATGGTCGCGCCCGGATAAATGGTCACGCGATCCTCGATACTCGGATGGCGCTTCGAGCCCTTGAGCTGTTGTCCACCGGAGGTCGAGCGCGCGCCGAGCGTCACGCCGTGATAAATCTTCACGTGATCACCGATCACGCAGGTCTCGCCGATCACCGTGCCGGTGCCGTGGTCGATGAAGAAATGAGAGCCGATGGTCGCGCCCGGATGTAAATCCATCCCCGTGCGGCTATGCGCCCACTCGGTCATGATGCGCGGGATCAGCGCGATCTGGCGCCGATACAATTCGTGCGCGAGCCGCTGGACCGCGATGCTCTCGATGAACGGATAGGCGAGAATAATCTCCTCTTTGCTCGCCGCGGCGGGGTCACCCGCATAAGCCGCTTCCACGTCCGTCTGCAAAATCTCACGCACACCCGACAGGCTCGCGAGAAACTCGCGCGTGGCCGCCTCGGCTGCTTTGCGCGGCGCACGCTTGGCCTCGTCATTCGGCGGTTGATACTCGATCGCCTTGCACATCTCATCCTCCAACCGCCCGAGCACGGAATCCATCAGCGTCGCCGTCTCCACTTTCAACTCGGAGGAGTGAATCACCTTCTCATCGAAGAAACCGGGGAAGAGCAACCGCACGAGATCGCCCGTGATGCTCGCGATGGCGGACTTGGAGGGAAGATTCTTGCCGTCGAGATAATTGATGCCACCCACTCGGGCGTAGGAGGCAATCAATTGGTCAGTCAACTGCGTGACGTTCACGGGCGGAGAATGCCGCAGATGACGCGGAAAGGCAAGGTGCGCTGCCGGAACGCCCGCGGCGCGTGTCACTTCGTCGCGCGCAGCACAGCTTCGACGACGCGCTCCACGCTGATGCCGGTCATGCAGCGAAAATCCACGGGGCACTCGCGCCGGAAACACGGCGAACACCGCGCGTCGGCGCGAAGCAATTGATGCCGCGTGTCGCCGGGCAATCCCGGACCGGTCAACTCCGGCGACGTGCTGCCGAACGGCACAACCACCCGCGTGCCGACCGCCGCAGCGAGATGCATCGGACCGGTATCGTTTGTCAGCACCACGCGGCAAATCTTCAGCACCGCGCACAATTCGCGCAGCGACGTACGGCCCGCGAGATTCACGCAATCCACGCCGAGCGTCATCATCAACTCGCCCGCGAAATCCACATCATTGCGCCCGCCGAGCAGCACCCAGCGGCAATTCACATGACGCCGAATCTCCGCCGCCACCGCAGCGAACCGTTCCAGCGGCCAGCGTTTTGCGGGACCATATTCCGCGCCGGGATTGATGCCGATGATGAGCCGCGTGTCCGAAGGTAAACCGAACTTCATGCGCGCCGACAACACCTCCGCCTCGGTAGTGGCAATCTGCGGAGCGATCGGTTCCGCGCTCGCTCCCAGCGCGGCGGCGAGGTGCAGGTAGTGATGCAGATGATGCGCCGACGCGGGATGAATCGACGGCTTCACATCCGATCGTTCGAGCAGATAACGAATCTCCGAAAGCGGCCGCTTGCGCATCGGCACCGCGTCGCGTCGCGTCGAAACGGGCCGCGTCAAAAGCCAGCCGCGCAGATTCGCTTCGTAACCGACGCGATGCGGAATGCGCGCCAGCCAGACCTCGAGCGCGGTGCGAAACGAGTTCGGCAAAACCAGCGTGGCCGTAAACTGACGCGGCCGCAAACGGCGCGCGACGGCGAACACGCCTTCCTCCGGTTCAATGGAGATCACCTCGTCCACCGCGGGATGATGCGTCCACAGCCCGGCTAGCTTCGCCGGCGTGAGCATCGTGATACGCGCCCTCGGCTTGGCCTCGCGCAGCCGCAGCAGCGCGGGCGTGGCCATCACGGCGTCGCCGAGCCAGTTCACTCCGCGGATCAGGATGGATTCACGCGCACTCACAATCGGGCTTAATTCTTCGGCAACCGCCAGCGGTTGTGAACCCAAAACCAATTCGCCGGATCACGACGAACGGCCGGCTCAAATGCGCGTTGAACATCACGTGTGATTTCCTCGGCGGAACGCGGCGTGCCCTCGTGTTGCGTCGGAATCGCCGCGCTGTATTCGACACGCCAACGGCCGGGGGCGAGGCGAACACAGATGCCGATGTGCAGCGGACAATCGTAACGCAACGCGAAGACAGCGGGCGCGGCGCTGGCGGAACAATCGTGGCCAAGAAAAGAAGCGCGCACGCCGTTATCGCCGGCGTGTTGGTCGGCGAGCAGTCCGAGCATCACGCCCGGCCGCTGCATCGCCTGCTTGAGGGCCACAGCGTCAGAGCGACGTTCGAAATAAAGGCACTTGGAACGTTCGCGCAGCGATTGCATCAAACGGTTCAACGACGGCTGGCGCAGACCTCGATACGTGGTGGCGCCTTGATAACCGGGGGCGAAAAGAGGCGTGCGGGCGTACAGTTCGAAGTTACCGAAATGCCCCACGGCGATGACGACGCTGCGCGGCGGTTGCCCAATCGGCGCGGGATCAAAATTCTCCAGACCGGAAACTTCCAGCACGGCGCGAATTTCGTCGTCGCTCATCGCCGCGGTCTTGATGGCTGCTGCGTAATTCTCGCCGAGCCGCCGGAAGTTCTCGACCGCAAGCGCGCGGATTTCCTCCGCAGACTTTTCCTTACCAAAGCAGCGCTCCAGATTGGCGAGGGCGACGCGGCGATGACGGCCGTCCAACCACCACGCGAGCGAGCCACCGGCGCGACCAAAGCGCACTACTGCAGCGAGCGGCAACGCTTGCAGGAAGATTACCAGGGCGCGAACGACCAGATAGAGGAGGCCGTCGAGCATCAGCGGAAACAGATTTGGCGGACGCAGTCGTGGAAATCCTTCGCGCCAGCGAGGATGTTGATCTCGACACGCATGAAGTAAATTGGCAGGTCGCGCCGGTCGATTTTCGGAAAACGCACAGCATCTTTCTGCGTGGTGATGATGATGTCCGCTTGGCGTTTCTTACCGCGATTGATGGCGTTGATGATCTCCTGCTGCGTGAAACGGTGGTGGTCAGCGAAACGTTTCGTGTACACCAACTCAGCGCCCTGCGCGACGAGGCTCTTCTCGAAGCTCTCGGGCTGCGCGATGCCGGAAAGTGCGGCGACCTTGCGGCCCTTGATGAAATCGAGCCCGCGGCGGTCATCAGAATCGAAGGCATCCTCAAAATAGAGAGGGTGATGGACGCACTCGATGATGCTCGCCTTCGAATTGTGTTTGGCGATGCGAGCACGAAGCGCAGCGGTGTTCCCATCGCTCTTGGTGAGGAAAATGACGCTGGCGCGGGCGAGGTGCGAATGCGGTTCGCGCAAGGTGCCGCGCGGCAGCAGATGCTCGTTCCCAAAAGGCTGCTGGCAATCCACGAGCACGATGTCTCGACGACGGCCGGCGAGCTTCCAATACTGAAATCCATCGTCGAGCAGCAGCGTGTCGCACCCGAATTTCTCAATCGCGTAGCGGCCGGATTTCACGCGGTCCTTGTCCACAAGAACGACGACGTCTTTGAGATTCGAGGCGAGCATGTACGGCTCGTCACCGGCTTCCTCGGAATTGAGAAGGAGCGAGCGACCATCGGAGACGATGCGCGGCGGAGTGAAGTCATCGCGCAAAAGCAGCTTGTTCAACAGACGCTTCGAAAGCGGCGGCGGCTTGGAGCGATAACCGCGGGAGAGTATGGCGACCTTGCGACCGGCGTCCTGCAGTTCGCGCGCGAATTTTTCGACCACAGGCGTCTTGCCCGTGCCGCCGACGGTGAGGTTGCCGACGGTGATGACCTGGACGCCGAGCGTGAAATCGCGGATGATCCGGTAATCGTAAAGGAATCGGCGCGCCTTGACGATGACCGCGAAAACCTTCGAGAGGACGAGCAATATGAAGCGCAGCAGCGACGCGCGTTTGCCGCGGCGCTGCTCGAAGATGACCTCGAGAACGAATGTCTCGAGGTGTTCTGTCCAGATCCGGAACGTCTCGCGCATCGCGCGGAGTCTGCCCACGCGCCATTCACAGAGCAAGCGCCCGCGTTCTTGCTGGGCCGTTTTTTCTGCGTTACCCTCCCAATATGAAAGTCTACTTTCTCGGCGCGCTGCTGTTCTCCACCTTTCTTCTGTCGGCAGCCGAACCGCCTCGCACTCCGACGACCAACAAGGTGTACGTATTGCCCATACGCGAAAACGTGGACACGCCGCTCGCCTATCTCGTGCGGCGGGGTGTGAAGGAAGCGGTGAAAGCGCAAGCCAGCGTGCTCATCCTCGACATGGAAACGAAAGGCGGTCGCGTTGATGTGTGCATGGAGATCATCGATATCATCGACCAGTTCAAGGGGCAGACCATCACGTACGTGAACCGCGAGGCGTATTCGGCGGGCGCGTTCATCGCCGTCGGAACCCAGAAAATCTACATGGCGCCGCAAAGCGTCATCGGTGCGGCCGCGCCCATCTTCGTTGCGCCGGGCGGCGGCGGTCCGCAGGCGATGCCCGACACGGTGGAGGCAAAAATGGTCTCCGCCATCAGCGCCAAAGTGCGCACGCAAGCGGAGAAGAACGGCCACAGTAAAGAAGTCGTGCAGGCGATGGTGGACAAGACGACTGAGCTGATCGTGGACGGCCAGGTCATCAACAAGAAAGGAAACATCCTCACCCTAACGGATCTCGAAGCGGCAAAGATTTACGGAACGCCACAGAAACCGCTGCTCTCGCTCGGGACCGTCGCCTCGCTGGACGCGTTGCTGAACAAACTCGGCTTGGCTCAAGCCACCGTCGTCCACATCAAACGCACCGGCGTGGAACGGCTTGCCTCGTGGCTCAACGTCATCGCACCGTTGCTGCTCATCATCGGCATCGCGGGCGTGTATCTCGAGATGAAGACGCCGGGTTTCGGCGCGCCGGGCATCATCGGCATCAGCGCCTTCCTGCTCTACTTCCTCGGCGGCTACATCGCCGGCCTGTCGGGGATGGAATGGACGATCGTCTTCGCTATCGGCCTGATTCTCGTCATCGCGGAAATCTTCCTCTTTCCCGGCACCGTCGTGCCCGGGTTAATCGGCATGGGAATGATTTTGGCCGCGCTGGTGATGGCGATGGTGGATCGCTGGCCGGGAATGCCCGCGGTGCCGAGCGTGCCGCAGTTGCGCCTGCCGTTCACCAATCTGCTCATCGCGTTCGCTGGCGGCGGCGTGACGGTCTGGCTGCTCAGCCGTTGGCTGCCCCACACGAGCTTCTTTCGCACGATGATTCCCGCCTCAGCCAGCGGTGTCGTTTCAGCGGAAGCACGTGAAACGGTGCAAGCTGCACGCGTGGGACAAATCGGCGTGGCGGAATCGGTGCTCCGCCCTGGCGGCAAGGCGCGGTTCGGCGAGGAGATTCTCGACGTGATGACGCAGGGGGAAATGATCGCGAAGGGAACGAAGGTCCGCATCAGCAGCCACAGCGGGACCGAAGCGATTGTTGAACGAGCCGACTAATCCTTCTTCGGGCTAGGCTCCGGTCTAGGTCCGGGTTTGACTTCGCCGGACGGCAGAGCGTTGGTGGCAGAACTCGGGCGCTTCTCCTTCGGGAATTTCTTGAAGAAGTTGGTGGCGTTCGTGCCGCCGCGGGATGGGAAATCTCTCGAGCCACGCGCAGGCGGCAACACGTCGAACCGCTTCACCTGATCGGGGGTCAATTCGGCTCGGATCTGCTCGCGCACTTTCTGTCCATCCTCGCGCATCTTGGCGAACAGCGGCTCGGCGACGGAGCGCGAACGCTTGTGTCCCTCGGCGAGAATCGCGCCAATCTTCTCACTCTGTTCGGGGGTGAGCTTGAGATCCTTCTCGAGTCGCTTGAGCGACTCGGCACGTGCAGGGCCTTCCCACGGCATCGGGCGCTTGGGTTCGAATTTCTCGTTCGGCTTCGCCAGTCTCGGCGACTTGATGAGAAGGCTGCCGGCGAAAACCCCACTGCCGAAAATGAGCAGCGTGGCGAAGATAACCTTCCACTGTAACATCAGAATTCGATGGAGGATTCATCCACCGCGACGAGCACGGCGTTCTCGAAGTCCATCGCGATCTGGTCAGCCGGCGCCATCGTCTCGGCGGAGAAGTGAATCCACGCCGCGAGGCAAACCACCGCGACCGCGTACGGCACCGTCGCGCGCCAAAGCGAGCGCGCCCAGAGCGCCCACGCATCCACCACCGGCAGCGCGGCGATGCGAGCCATCACGCGCTTCTCGAAGGCGTACGGCACGCGGTCGCTCGGCCGGTCGGCTCGGGCCGCGTCCATTAACCGTTTCTCCAACTCAGTCACGTTCATAAATCCGACTCTCCAGACGATTGCTCTCACTAGCAAGTTACAAATACTTTTCCGGCTCCATTTGCGCGAATAGTTTCCGCATCTGCGCGCGCGCGCGGAACGCCCGCACCTTCACCAACGTCTCCGACCACCCGGTCAACTTCGCGACCTCCTTCACGCTCCGGTCCTCGATTTCGAGCAGCGTGATGACCAGTCGTGCGTCGGGAGAAAGTTTCTCCAACAACCGACCGACCAGTTGCTTCGCTGCTGCGGCGTCCGGGGAAGCGTCGCCCTTCGCACCAAGCCGCTCCAACCATTCGCCCTCGTCGTCCGACAACTCGGCGAAATTCATCTCGCGGTTGCGCTGGTGCCGGCGCAGGAAATCGTAGCAAGTCCGCACCGCCATCCGCATCAGCCAGTGCTCGAACGGCGCCTCCGCGCGGTAGGAAGCGAGCTTCTGAAAAGCCTTCACGAAGACCTCCTGAACGATGTCCTCCACCTCGTCCTCGCGCCGCGCGTAACGGCGGGCAGTCGCGAAGACGCGCGGCTGATAGCGGACCACCAACGGCTCAAAGCTGGTCTGGTCGCCACGCAATACCGCAGCAATCAATTCCGCATCCGTCGGTTCCATCCGTGTGATCTATAAACAACGGGTGTCCGGCGAAAGCGTCGAAGCGCATTCCATCAGCGACCACCCTCGGGGCGACGTTCCGGCGCGCCGCGCTTCGGTTCGGGAGCCCGTTCACGGTCGGAACGGCGCGGGGCGTCACCGCGGATCTGTTCCGCCGCGCCTTTCACATTTTCCCAAATCACGCGCTCGTCATCCCACACCGCCGTGAATTGCTTGCCTTCGAAGTTGATGGATTTCGCGGAGACACGGCCGGTCGTCTCGCCTTCGAAAACCTGCTTGCCGTTAATGTTCACAACCGTGCGGCCGTTGACGGTCGAAACCGCCACCGTTTGCGACTGAACATTGGTCCGCACTTCGGCACCTTCGCGCTTCACATCACGCACACCACGACCAACGCGTTCGCCGGCGGGGAGTTCCGGACGTTCCACTTGGGGCTTGCGCGGTTCACC
>CAMASG010000077.1 GCA_945860945.1 Akkermansia muciniphila | reverse complement strand
TGTCCACCGCGATCTTGTGCAGCGTGGTGAAATTGTACGGCGCCTTTTTGCCGCCGAACGATTTGATGTGCTTGCCCGTCTTGTCGAAGCGATGGATGTAGCTCGTCGAGTAACCGTCCACCACGTACAGGTCGCCATTGGGCGCGACGTCCATCCCAGTCAAGCGCACGAAGGATTTCCCGTCCTTGTCCTTGTTCTTAAATTCCTCGGGGATAGCCGAGGCGAGAATCGTCATCACCTTTTTACCGTCGAGCGTGAGCTTCAGGATGTCCTGTCCGCCGAGGCGCGGCCCGTAGATGAACTCGCCGTCGGCCTCTTTCTTGATGATGAAGCCGTGGAAATCGCTCGGTGCATCGGCCACGTTGCGGACGAATTTCCCGTCCGCAGAATAGACCTGCACGGCCGCCTTCGGATCCTGAGTGCTCACGAAGACCTCACCCTTCGAGCTCACGGCGATGTCTCCGTGCATATTGCCGAGCTGCGGGCGGCCCTCGGGGAGCTTGATCCAATCAGCGGTGGCTTTCCAATCGGCGGCAACAGCGCTGGAGACGAGGGCGGCGGCGGTGAACAATGCGAGTGTGGTCTTCTTCATGGTAAATTAATACGTCAAACGGTTCGCCTCATACGGGACAACGAACACCGATTCCTGTCAACTCCGCAGTGCGCCGTGCGGAGCGCACCTCACGAAGCGCAACAGGGCGTGAGCGGCTTTGCGCCATCCGCGATGGGAGCCGCCTGCGCTGGGTTCGGCGACTGGGGAACGAGGCCGAGCTCGCGCAGCAACGCGAGGTCCTCGTTCGCACGCGGGTTCACCGTCGTGAGCAGCTTCTCACCGTAGAAAATCGAGTTCGCACCGGCGTAATAACACAGCGCCTGCCCCTCGCGGCTCAGCGAATAGCGGCCGGCACTCAAACGCACCTTCGTCCGCGGCATCGCGATGCGCGCGATGGCGACCAGGCGCACGAGATCGAACACGTCCACCTGCGCGTTCTCCTCCATCGGCGTTCCCTTGATGGGCATCAGCATGTTGATCGGCACGCTTTCGGGCTGCGGATTAAAACTGCTCAACACCTCCAGCATCCTCAACCGATCCTCCACGCCTTCGCCCAAGCCCAGAATGCCGCCGCAACAGACGCTCATGCCCGCATCCTGCGCGTGGCGAATCGTCCGCAGCCGATCGTCGAACGTGTGCGTCGTGACGACGTTCGGGTAATGCTCCGGCGACGTATCGATGTTGTGGTTGTAAGCCGTCACGCCCGCCTGCTTGAGCTTCACCGCTTCCCCGCTCCCGAGTTCGCCGAGCGTCACGCAGACCTCCATCCCGAGCGTCGAGACATCGCGCACGATATCCAGCACCTGCTCGAACTTCTCCGTCCCTTCGCGCACCCCTTTCCACGCCGCGCCCATGCAGAAGCGGGTGGACCCATTCGCCTTCGCCGCGCGCGCCTTCTCCATCACCGCATCCTTCGCCATCAATTTCTCCGCCACCACACCCGTCGTGTAGCGCGCGCTCTGGGCGCAGTAGCCGCAATCCTCGCTGCAGCCGCCCGTCTTGATCGAGAGCAACGTGCAGAGCTGCACCTCGCGCTCCGGCCAATGCGCCTCATGCACCGCACGCGACTGCTTGAGCAGTTCGAAAAGCGGCAGTTGATACAGGCGCTGGATATCGGCGTAATTCATGGCTTTAAAATCGCTTTGCCCTTGGAAAACTCCCGTCAACCTGCTCCAGAGGCGTAGTTGACACGATAGAACTGAAGTCCCAAAGCACGCAAGCCTTTGACACGGGCAACCGCCTTATTCTTCACCCCCCTTCACGGCAAACCCGACGAGTCCGACTCCAACCTTGGCGAGGTTGAGTTCAACGAGAAACTGCAAAAGAAGCCGTAAGCGTCCCTCCGCCTCATCGTCCACCCGTGTGAACGGTCGTTCTGACAATACGCCAAGCAAGGTGAGCGCGGAGTTTGAAGCGGTCTTTGCCCGATTGCACGGCATTCTCCAGAAGCATGTCGGCCGACTCTCTGTCGCGGAGGATTCGCCCCGCCGTTACTCTCTGGAATGCGGGTTGCATCCCGTGAACAAGAAGCCGATGCCGGCCGCTTGGGGGGAGATCGGCAAAGGTTACGTGAGCTTTCACCATATGGGGGTCTATGCGTGCGCGGCGTTGCGCGAGGGGTTTTCGCCGCAACTGCAGGCGCGTATGCAGGGGAAGTCGTGCTTCAATTTCAAGGTGCGCGACGAGACGCTTTTCAGTGAGCTTGAGAAGATGACCGCGGGAGGATTCGACGCACTGCGCGAGGCCGGATACCTTCCGTGACTCTACTCGTTGCCGAGTAGCGGAAGCGTCGGCGCGGCGGTTTCGTTGAACGGGTTCACCTCGTGTTTCCCAGCGTCCAATTTCCCCAACCAATCCTCGATGAGCGTGCGTGTGGCGGTGACGTCGAGGTTCTCGTGGTGCTCGGGGTATTTGGAGAGGTTCGCGTGCGCGAGGCGGAAGAGAGCGGCGGCGGGGCGCAGCCGGTGCATGCGTTTGCGATACTCGGGCGAGAGATGTTTCTGCAAATGCACGAACGCGCCAGCGAGCTGGATGAGGCCCTTGTAGAAATCGCCGTCCGCCCCGTGGCGAGCCGCGAGCCACAACTCCTCGAGCACGTCGTGGGCCTCGTAGTAGAGCTGGCGATTGAAACACTCGAAGTAGCCGAGGTAGTGCGCGTCGAGAGCGCGTCCGCGCAGCCCGTCGATGATGGCGGCGATCTTCGCGCTCTTCTTGCTCACGCCGACAAGATACGGGCGCGATGCGGGGCGTGTCGAGCGGGGCGATTCGCCACTCGACAATTCCAATGTGCCTCACCACTCTTTCGCCATGGTGAAAGCAGCTTTAGGCCGTGGTTTGGGCGCATTATTAGGAGGCGCGGTGACATCCGCTGCGTCCACGATAACCTCGCCCTTCGCCGCCAATCCACCGCCGCCCGTCGTCGGAGAAGTCCGCCGCGTCGCGCTCGGTCGAGTGACTCCCTGCCCGTTTCAACCGCGCAAAAATTTCGCGCCCGAGGCGCTGCGTGAGTTGGCCGATTCGATCAAGGAACATGGCATCCTGCAGCCACTCGTCGTGCGCGCGCGCAATGAGCATTACGAGATCATCGCCGGCGAACGGCGCTGGCGTGCGGCGCAACTGGCTGGGCTGACTGAGGTTCCCATCATCCTCCGCGAGGCGGACGACCGCGCGGTGTTGGAACTCGCGCTCATCGAGAATCTTCAGCGCGAGAATCTAAACCCGATCGAGGAAGCGCTCGGTTACAGCCAGCTCATCGAGGCGTTCCATCTCACTCAAGAACAAGCGGCCCAGAAGGTCGGCAAAAGCCGCGCGGTGGTCGCGAACGCGCTGCGGTTGCTCAAGCTCGCGCCCGAGCTGCAGGCGTTGCTGCGCGACGGCCGCCTCTCCGTCGGTCACGCGAAAGTCATCCTCGGCCTCGTTACAGCGAGCGAGCAGAAGCTGGCCGTGGCGAATGTGCTGAAGGAATCGCTCAGCGTACGACAGACGGAAGAGCTCGTCACGCGGCTGCAGCAGCCGAAGACCACCGCGAACGGCAAGCCGGCGAGCGTGCCGAGGGATGTCCACGTCGCCGATCTCGAAAACAAACTCAAGCAACGGCTCGGCACGAAGCTGACGCTCCGTTACCGCGCCGGCAAAGGCTCGCTCGACATCCGCTTCTTCAGCGACGAAGAACTGGAGCGCATCCTGCAGCTGCTCGGCGTGAGCGCCGATTGAACCTTCAAACTTTCTACGACCGCGTTGAACCACGTGGTGCCGCGACTTAAATTTATTTACCAACGATGTCTCTCGAAGTTGTCAAATACGGTCATCCGGCGCTGCGCAAAAAAGGAGCGCGCATCGAGAAAATCACGCCCGAGATCCAAAAGCTCATCGGCGAAATGCTGCTGACGATGGAAGTCTCCAACGGCGTCGGCCTCGCCGCGCAACAGGTGGCGCAGGCGTTGCAACTCGCGGTGATCGATGTGCTGCTCGCCGACCGTCCCTCGACACTCTGGATCGACGATAAGCCCGCCGAACTGGCCGTGCTGATGCCGCTGGTGCTCATCAATCCCGAAGTGAAACCGGCGGCCGATCCGGTGGCGGGCGGCGAAGGTTGCCTGAGCTTCCCGGAAATGTACGCCGAGATTACGCGGCCTGCGCAGGTGGATGTGACCTGCACGAACGAGAAGGGTAAACGGATTTCTTTCCGTTGTGGCGGCCTGCTGGCGCGCGCGGTGCAGCACGAGGTGGATCACCTCAACGGAATTCTTTTCATCGACCGGATGGAGTCGAAGGACAAACGCGAACTGCAGTCGGAGTTGGAAGAGTTGCAGGCAGAGACGAAGGCGGCGCTGAAGGCGAAGAAGTAGCGCGGTTCAATACACCTTCCGCATATTGGAAGGCAGGATGTTCAGCTCGCCGCGATACTTCGCCACCGTGCGGCGTGCGATGACGATGCCTTTCTCGACGAGCACCTTCACGAGCGCCTCGTCGGAAAGCGGGGCAGCGGAATTCTCGTTCTTCACAAGCACGGCAAGCATCTCCTTCACGCTGGCGTTGGACATATCCTGACCGCTCGCGGTCTTGAGGCCGGCCGTGAAAAAGTAGCGCATCTCGAAGATGCCGTGCTGCGTGTCCATGTATTTGCCCGACACAGCGCGACTCACGGTCGTCTCGTGCACGCCGACGACCTCCGCCACCTGCGCCATCGTGAGCGGCTTCATGTGGGTCTTGCCCTTGGCGAAGAAGTCGTGCTGGCGGCGGACAATCTCCTTGGCGATGTTCAGGATCGTCTCCTGCCGCTGGTGCAGGCTCTTGATGAGGAACTTACCGTCGCGAATCTTGCCGCGGATGTATTCGCGCACCTCGCGCGAGCTTTGCGCCTGCGCCATCAGATCCTTGTAGGCATTGCTGATGCGCAAGTGGGGAAGCTGCTCGTTGTTCGACGTCACCGAGAAACCGCCCTCGCTGGAGCGCACGACAATCTCCGCCAGCACGTACTGCTGGTTTTCCGCAGCAAAGGCGCGGCCGGGACGCGGATCGAGCTTGGCGATCTCCTCAACAGCATCCTGAATCTGGTCAATCTCCACACCCAAACCGCGCGCCATCTCGGGGAAACGCCGCCGCCCGAGCGCCTCCATGTAATCGACGATGATCTGGTACTCGATCGTTTCCTGCCGTCCCGCGCGCTCGAGTTGCAGCTTCAGGCATTCCTGCAAATCACGCGCGCCGACACCGACGGGATGAAAACTTTGGATGATCTTCAGCACCGGCGCGACCGCTTCGACCGACTGCTGCGCGGCGTGGGCAATCTCATCGAACGTGGCCTTGAGATAGCCGTGGTCGTCCATGTTGCCGACGATACTTTCGGCGATGGCCTGCTGCGCCGCGGGCAAATCCGCCTGACGCATCTGCTCGAGCAAATGCTCGTGCAGCGACGGCCCCACTGTGAGCGAATCGAACATGAACTGCCGCCGCTCCTCCTCTTCCTCCGTGTTCGACCGCTGAACCGATTGGCCGGACGAAAGCTGATCGCGCCATTCCTGATCGATCTGCGCGAGCTTCTCGAACTCGGCTTGAAAATCATCCACGGGCTCGTCCCGTTTTTCCTCCATCGGATCCACCTGCACATCCGCCGGCGGTTCGGCGAGATCGGCCTTCTCGGCAGCCTCGCGGTCAGCCGGTTTCTCTTCGGCGCTCATCTCCATGACCTCTTCGAGCACGGGATTCTGCTGCAACTCCTGCTCGATGAGCGCCTTCAACTCCAGCATCGGCGCCTGGAGCATCTGCAGCGATTGCTGCATCTGCGGCGACAGCACTTGCTGCTGCGCCATCCCTTGACTGATGTGTAAACCTTGCTGAGCCATCGTGCTATCTTGCGGCGACAGCATAATCCCTTCGTCGCCAGACTCCAAGCAGAAGTAGGCATTAAAAATGCTTCACCTCGATTTCATCCTGACGGAACGACTCTCTCCGTGCTCAAAATCAAAAACCAGTTGCCGCTGCACTCGCTCGTCCCTAACGTCGCCCGCGTGTCGGTGCGCTTCACGATTTTAGCCAGCGGCTCGAGCGGCAATTGCGCCTATCTCGAGGCCGGCGAAACGCGCCTGTTGATCGATGCCGGACTGAGCGGGCGGCAGACCCGCCAGCGCCTCGCCACCATCGGCCGCGCGCCCGAGGGACTGCACGGCATCCTCCTCACGCACGAGCATTCCGACCACATCGGCGGCCTCGTCGCGCTCGCCGCCAAGCTGCACATTCCCATCTATTGCAACCGCCTCACCGCCGAGGCCGTGACGGAAATCACCGCAGGCAAGTTCGACTTCCGCCTCTTCACTACCGGCGGAAGTTTCGAGGTGAACGACATCGGCGTCGAAACATTCTCCGTACCGCACGACGCGATGGACCCCGTCGGCTTCCTTCTTCGCACCAGCGCGGGCAATCTCGGATTCCTCACCGATCTCGGCCACGCCACGCGCCTCACCATCGAACGCGTCCGTCCCGCGAACGTCCTCGTGCTCGAGACGAACCACGATGTGAAATTGTTGCAGGAGGACCTGCGCCGGCCGTGGAGTCTCAAGCAGCGCATCCTCGGCCGTCACGGTCACCTCTCGAACGAAGCTGGGGCCGAGGTCGTTGAACAGATTGTCTCCGATAAACTTCACCACGTTTTCCTCGGCCACCTCAGCCGCGATTGCAACCGTCCCGAACTGGCGCACCGCGCCGTGAGCAGCACACTTCAGAAAGTCGGCGCCACACACGTCGGCGTCACCGTCACTTCGCAGGACGCTCCCTGCGCGACATTCGAGTTCGGTTCGCACGCCCCTTCGGCTAATTGATTTTCAAACTGAAAAAGCGCTCGCGCACCGCTCTCCTTTTTCTTAAAGTCCCGCGCGAATTCAGAAACAAAACCAGCAACCCAAAAACTGTTATGTCAGAAAAAATTGGCTTCGTCGGTGTCGGCCGGATGGGCGCAAACATGGCGCGTCGGCTCAAGGAATGCGGTTACACCGTCAGCGCGGTCTATGACGTCCGCCCGCAGGCGGCGCTCGATCTCGCCAAGGAAATCGGCTGCGAAGCCGCGGGCACGCTCGCGCGCGTCACGCAGGTCTCCGATGTCGTCATCACCGTCGTCACCGACGACAAGGCGATGCACGCCATCTACGCCGGCAAAAAGGATAATCTCCTCCAGCACGCCTCCGGCCGCGTCTTCATCAACTGCGCCACCGTCTCGCCCAAGGTTCACGTCGAAGTCGAGAAGCTCGCGAAGAAGGCGAAGGCCGGTTCGCTCGAAGCCTGCATGGCGTCGAGCATCAATCAGGCCCGCGCCGGCACGCTTTATCTTATGACTGGCGGCGAGAAGGCCACCTTCGAGAAGGTGCGCGGCATCCTCACCAAGCTCAGCGACGACGGCAAACTGCTCCGCCACATCGGCAAAGCCGGCACGGCCGCGCAGGTCAAAGCGCTCGTCAACATGGTGATGAACATCAACACCGCCGGCCTCGCCGAAGGTCTCGGCCTCGGCGCCGCGCTCAAGCTCGATCTCAAGGTGCTCACGGAGATCTTCAGCCAGACCGGCGCGAACAGCCGCGTGCTCGTCACCGATGGCGACGACATGCTCAACCGCGATCACTCCTGTTTCTTCTCCGCGTCGCACGCCGCGAAAGATTCCGGCATCGCACTCAGTCTCGCGAAAGAGCAAAAGATGGATCTCCCGCTCGCCGTTGCTGCGACCAAGCAGTTCGGCAAGATGGTGAAGCTCGGCCTCGGCGAACTCGACAAGTCCGGCATCGCCGAGCTCACCTTCAAAGGCCGCGGCGGGCGCGGCTTGAAGAAGTAAGCGCGATCAACCGTTCCGTTTCAAAACCGCCAAGCCGCCCTTTGCGCCAAGAGAAAATGCTCTTGGTAACAGCGCCGCTTGGCGGTTAACTTTTCAGCCGTGTCGCATCGCATCAAGAAGACTTGGAAGGACCGCCTCTCGCGGATTCTGCCTTTCGGCGTCGGCGTCACGAAGCCGAAGCATTTCCGCGACATGCTCGGCATCATCTGGAAGAACCGCGACAACCTCGGTTACGCCTACAAGGTGCTGACCAAGGGCGTGTGCGACGGCTGCGCGCTGGGCGTCGCCGGTCTGCACGACTGGACCATCTCCGGCACGCACCTCTGCATGACGCGGCTGAATCTGCTTCGGCTGAACACCATGCCGGCGCTCGATGTGACTCTGCTGGAGAACGTCGCCGCGCTGCAGAAACTCGATAACGCCCAACTGCGTGAGCTTGGCCGCCTTCCCTTCCCGATGGTGCGCGAACGCGGCGCGAAAGGTTTCCGCCGCATCTCGTGGGACGACGCGAACGCGCGCATCGCCGCCAAGATCCGCGCCACCACGCCGAAGCGCTGGGCGATGTTCGTCACCGCTCGCGGCGTCACCAACGAGATCTATTACATGGCGCAAAAGGCCGCGCGCTTTCTCGGCACGAACAACGTGGACAACGCCGCGCGTCTTTGCCACGCGCCGAGCACTTCCGCGATGAAGCACGCCATCGGCCTCGCCGCCAGCACCTGTTCGTACAAGGATTGGTATGGCACCGACCTCATCCTCTTCTTCGGATCGAACCCCGCCAACGACCAGCCGGTCACCACGAAATATCTTCACGAGGCGAAGGCGCTCGGCACGAAGGTCGTGCTCGTGAATCCCTATCTCGAGCCGGGCATGAAGCGTTACTGGGTGCCCAGCTCCGCGAGCAGCGCGCTCTTCGGCACGGACATCGCGGACTACTGGTTCCCCGTTTCGCAGGGCGGCGACATCGCTTTTCTTTACGGCGTTCTGAAAATTCTCTTCGCCGAGAATTGGGTGGACGAACGTTTCATCCGTGAACGCACGGCGGAGGTGGACGAGCTCAAATCGCGCGCCGCCGCTTTCCAGTTCGAAGAGCTCGAGGCCCAAGCCGGCTTGGACCGCGCGGCGATGCGCGAGTTCGCCGCGCTCATCCGCGATGCGAAGAACGCCGTCATCGTCTGGTCGATGGGCCTCACCCAGCACACCTACGGGGCCGACGCCGTTTCGATGGCGCTCAATCTCGGCCTCGCGCGCGGCTACGTGGGCCGCGACAAGTGCGGCCTCATGCCGATCCGCGGCCACTCGAGCGTGCAGGGCGGCGCGGAGATGGGCGCGTACGCCACGGCCTTCCCCGGCGGCAAAACGGTCAATGCCGAGAACGCCAAGAAGCTTTCGGACGAGTACGGTTTCACTGTGCCGGACTGGCCCGGGCTCACCTCGCCCGAGATGGTCGAGGCTTCCGCGCGCGGTGATCTGGATTTGCTCTACTGTCTCGGCGGGAATTTCCTGCGCACGCTGCCGGATCCTGTTTACGTCCGCGACGCGCTCGCGAACGTCCCGATGCGCGTCCATCAGGACATCATTCTCACCGACCAGATGTTCATCGAAGCGAAGGAGGAAGTGATTCTCCTTCCCGCCAAGACGCGTTACGAGCAGGACGACGGCGGCACGGAGACGAGTACCGAGCGGCGGATCATGTTCAGCCCCGAGATTCCGCGGCAGGTCGGCGAAGCGCGCGCGGAATGGAAGATACTGCGCGACATCGCGGCCGCCGTTCATCCCGAGCGCGCCGCGCAACTCGGCTGCGAGACCGGCGGCAAGATGCGCGAGGAGATTGCCCGCGTCGTTCCCTTCTACGACGGCTTCCAGCACCTTGCGAAAACCGGCGACGCCATCCAATACGGCGGCCCGCACCTCTGCGCCGATGGCACGTTCCCGACCGCGGATGGCAAGGCCCACTTCCGCACCGTACCGTTGCCGAACCTCCAGAAAGCGGCCGGCGAATTCGAGGTCAGCACCCGTCGCGGCAAACAGTTCAACACCCTCATCTACGCCGAGATTGATCCGCTCAACGAAGCCCCGCGCGACGCCGTGCTGATGAGCACCGACGACGCCGCGCGCCTCCATCTCATCCACGGCGACCGCATCGCCCTGGTGAACCGGCAGGGCCGCTACGAAGGCCGCGTCCACCTCGCCCCCATCGCGCGCGGCAACCTGCAGGTCCACTGGCCCGAGAGCAACCACCTCCTCCGGCGCGACCTGCGCGACGGCCCGAGCGGCGCGCCGGACTACAACACCCAAGTGCGCGTCGAACGGCTCGTCGGATAAGTTAATTAAAATCGGGCCAACCTTCGGTCGCTTTACCCCTCTCTCTTGCCCCGCCCCAACCCTTCCCAAGCCAGAAACCGCGCCAAATTGTCCCTAATTTTTGATGAGACAGAGTCGCGCGCACTAAAAAGAGCCTCTTAGATCAAACAAAAGCTCAGAAATGACCCTTTGAGCGATCCAATCCCCCAGACAACCGGTTGAATCATCAATTCACGCGGTTGAATTAACAATCAAGGCAGTCGAATTGATGATTTGACCGGCCGAATTAACAATTGAAGCGCTTCAATTAACAATTCACGCGGTCGAATTGATGATTGAGGCGGTCGAATTAACAATTCACGTGCTTCAATTAACAATTCACCCAGTCGAATTAACAATTCGCGGGGTTGAATTGATGATTGAAGCGGTCAAATGACCCCTCCGAGCGCTTAAATAAGCTATTCGAGGGGAACTGGCTGGTGGAGTGGATAAATATCATTTCTGTGATGGGCGGCCTTCAGTTCCCCGTTGGCGCGGCGGCCGGCGAGCGTTAGGATGTCGCCGATGACCACACTGGCTTGGTTCCCGACCTTCCTCCACAACGCGCCGCTGATGGGCAAGGGCCTCACGCGGTTCAACGCCGAGTTGCTCAAGGAATGCCACCAACTCCGGGACTTCGATGACGCGGGCCGGAAGTGGTCGGCCAAGAATTATCTCGGCGGCTACACGAGCTACAGTTCGCTCGACAAGCTTCACCGGTTCTCCTCCACCTTCGGCGAATTGGAACGGCAACTGAACCGCCACGCCAAATCCTTCGCCAAGAAGCTGGAGATGGATCTCGGCCG
>CAMASG010000076.1 GCA_945860945.1 Akkermansia muciniphila | reverse complement strand
GCCGGAGGCAATGTTACGGGTGAATCCATCGCCACGTCGCGCCCCACATCCTCGGGCACGGGCTTCTTCATCACGGACGATGGTTACTTCGTCACGAACCAACATGTGGCAGGTGAAGGCGCGACCGTTCGCATTGTCACAGCCGCCGGCGCCATCTCGGCCAAGGTGGTGAAGGTGGACAAAGCGAATGACCTGTCGTTGCTCAAGGCAGAAGGGAAGTTTGTGGCGTTGCCGGTTGCGGCCAGCCGTGGGGTGCGTCTCGGCGCGACAGTGGCGACGGTCGGCTTCCCGAACATCGGTCTGCAAGGGTTCTCGCCGAAGCTGGCCAAAGGGGAGATCGGCAGTCTCGCCGGTGTGCAGGATGATGCGCGGCATTTCCAAATCAGCGTGGCCATCCAGCCGGGCAACTCGGGCGGGGCATTGGTGGATGAGCGCGGCAATGTGGTGGGTGTGGTGGTGGCGAAGTTGAGCCAGCGCGCCGCCATCGCGACCACGGGCACCATCGCTGAAAATGTGAACTACGCGGTGAAGAGCAGTTATCTGCTGAGCTTCCTCGAATCGTTACCGGAGGTGGCCGCGAAACTGAAGGAGCCCAGCGCGAAGGAGCGGAAGTTCGAGGATGTGGTGAAATCAGTCGAGCGAGCCACCGTGCTGGTGCTGGTGTATTGAGAGACACGGTTCTCGCTAGCGGCTCTTGCCGTCGTTAATCTAGGGGGACTATGAGACGCCTGCTCTGCCTGATCGCGTTCTGCGCGGTGGCTTTTTCACTTCACACGCCGCTTCACGCCGCCGAGAAAGCCAAGGCGACTGCGCCGAAGGCCGTGGGTAAAGCCACGCCGGCCATCCCCGCCGATGTCGCGTGGCACGATGTGACGAAGTGGGGGGTGGAAGGCCGCGGCTGGGCTGACCAAGAACGCAAGCGGTGGTTCGACCGTCTGCCCGCCAAGGCCGAGGGCAAGGTGACGCCCGCCGTCTGGGGCTTGAGCCGTGACAGCGCGGGGATGATGGTGCGGTTCAAGACGGATGCCGCCACGATTTATACGCGTTACACATTGTCGAAGACGAATCTCGCGATGCCGCACATGCCGGCCACGGGCGTCAGCGGTCTCGATCTCTATGCGCGCAACGACAAGGGCCAGTGGCGCTGGGTGCAGGTGACGCGGCCGTCATCGCCGAAGGTGGAGACCACGATCATCAGCGGGCTCGCGCCGGGTCTGCGCGAATACGCGGCGTATCTGCCGCTTTACAACGGCATCGAGTCGCTCGAGATCGGTGTGCCTGCGGGCGCGAAGTTCGAGGGGCTTGCGCCGCGCGCGGAGAAGCCGATTATTTTCTACGGCACCTCCATCACGCACGGCGCGTGCGCCTCGCGCCCCGGCATGGTGCACACCGCGATCCTCGGCCGGCGTTTCGATCGTCCTGTGTTGAACCTCGGCTTCTCCGGCAACGGCCGCATGGACACCGCCGTGGGCGACCTGCTCACGGAGATTGATGCCGCGGTTTACGTGATCGATTGCCTGCCGAACATGGGCCCTGCGGATGTGACGACGAAGTGCATCCCGCTCGTGAAGCAACTGCGCGCGGCGCGACCGAACACGCCGATCGTGCTGGTGGAAGACCGGCGATTCTCGAACTCGTGGATCACGCCGCTCAAGGAGAAGTTCCACGACGACAACCACGCGGCATTGCGCGCGGCTTACGAGCAATTGAAGAAGGACGGCGTCACCAAGTTGCACTACATCGGCGGGGACCATCTCTACGGCGACGACAGCGAAGGCGCGACCGATGCCTCGCACGCCAACGACCTCGGCTTCATGCGGCAGGCGGACGTCATGGAACCGTTGATTCGCGCGGCACTGCGATGAGCCACGCAAACCGCACAACCCGCGACGCCTCAAAAAAACCGACGCTGCGCCTGCGCGTTTCGCCCACGGCGGAGAGCATCCTGCGCTCCGGTCATCCGTGGCTCTTCGCGGGCAGCGTGCGAGAGCAGAACCGCGAGGGCGACTGCGGCGAACTCGCCATCGTCTTCGACCGGAACGACTGCTTCCTCGCCGTCGGCCTTTACGATCCAGATTCACCGCTGCGCCTGCGCGTGTTGCACGCGGGTAAACCCACCGCGATCGACGCCGCATGGTGGCGCGCGCGGTTGGAATCCACGCTGGCACGGCGACGACCGCTTTTCGACGCGACGACGACAGGTTTCCGCTGGATCAACGGCGAGAGCGACGGCTGGCCCGGTCTCGTGCTCGACCGTTACGACACAGCGCTCGTTCTCAAGATTTACACCGCTGCGTGGCTGCCGCGGCTCGCCGAGATTCTCGCGCTGATCCTCGAGGCACTCGCGCCGGAGCGTGTCGTGCTGCGTCTCAGCCGGAACATTCAAGAGCAGGCGTTGAGTAAATTTCAGCGGCGCGACGGCGAGATGCTGCACGGCACGGCGCCGGACGGCGCGGTGATCTTTCTCGAGAACAGCGTGCGCTTCGAGGCCGAGGTGTTGCGGGGGCAGAAGACGGGGTTCTTTTTGGATCAACGGGAGAATCGTTGGCGTGTCGGCGAACTTGCGCGCGGCCGCGAGGTACTCAATGCGTTCAGCTTCTCCGGCGGCTTCTCGCTTTACGCGGCGCGCGGCGGCGCAACGGCGACGACTGATCTGGACATCAGCACGCACGCTCTCGAAAGCGCGAAGCGCAACTTCGCGTTGAACCAAGCGGACGCGAACACGGCTCGTTGCCGTCACGAGACGGTGCAGGCGGATACGTTCGAGTGGCTGCGCGGCACGCGGCGGGAGTTCGGCCTCATCGTGCTCGATCCGCCTTCGCTCGCGAAACGTGAAACCGAACGCGATGGCGCCATCGCCGCTTACGGCCGACTGGCGACGGACGGCATCGCTCGCTTGCTCCCCGGCGGTGTACTTCTCGCCGCCTCCTGCTCGGCGCATGTGACCGCGGATGAATTCTTCGCCGCGGTGCGGCAAGTCGCGCAGCGTTCGAAGCGCCCCTTCACAGAACTGACGACGACCGGCCACGCACCGGATCACGCGGCGACTTTCCTCGAAGCTCAGTATCTGAAAGCAATTTACCTACGGTTCTAAATGGCTCGCGCCGATGATGCACCGTTGGTTGTTCGCTTGATGATTTCAACCGACGAATGCGTCGAACGTCGCATCGGCGCGCAGTGGCGTCTCTTGACTTTTGACAAAGTGGAACTAAGAAGAAGCGTGAACTCACTCGTGCTCGACCGATACATGACATGATCCGCGTCCTCGCCAATCCCACGACAGCTTGCGACGGCATCAACCGCCGCGAGATGCTGCGCGTGGGTGGCCTATCGCTGTTCGGCTTGTCGTTGGCTGATTTGCTGCGAGCCGAGGCGGCCACGGCCAACGCGGGCAGCGGCACGGGCAAAGCCAAGTCGGTCATTCTCCTCTATCTTTTCGGCGGGCCGCCGGTGCACGAGACGTTCGATCCGAAGCCCGATGCGCCGCGCGAGATTCGTGGCGAGTTTGGCTCCATTCCCACCAGCGTACCGGGCGTGCATTTCTGCGAGCATCTCCCGCAGATGGCGAAGTGGATGAACCGCTCCACGCTCATCCGCTCCGCGACGCACGATCAGAACGATCACAGCGCGGGGATGCTCTACACGCTCACCGGCAAACGCGCGGACAAGCTCGAATCGCTCGTGCCGATACTTTCGTCGCAGTCGCCGGGGATGAACGCGGTGGTGAATTATCTCGCGCGCAACGAGCGCCGCGCCGCGCCGGCATCGTTCTGGCTGCCGTGCTACACCGGTTGGGGCCAGAAGATTTTGCGCCCCGGCATCTACGGCGGCTTCCTCGGCCGGCAGCACGATCCGTTCATCACCGGCTGCGAGATCACGAGCACTTACAAGCCGAAGGATTTCTACGATGTGCGGGAGACGGTCAAAGGCCGCCTCACCGTCCCCGGAACGGAACTGCCGCCGGAGATCACGCTCAATCGTTTTGATCAGCGCCGAAACCTGCTGCAGCAGCTCGGCGACCGCACGCGTCTTCTCGAGAAGAATCCCGCGGCGGAACAGCTCGACGAACATCAACGCCGCGCCTTCGAGTTGCTCACGCGCAGCTCCGGCAAGGACAGCCCGTGGCGCGCGTTCAATCTGGAGGATGAATCGCCGGCGCAACGCGATCGCTACGGCCGCCATCTTTACGGCGAATCTGCTCTCACCGCGCGGCGATTGGTCGAACGCGGCGTGCGGTTCGTCACCGTCACGTGGGAATGTTTCGACAAAGCGGACGCCGATCCGACGGCGTGGGACACGCACAACCGGCATTTCCCCATCCTCAAAGATTACCGGCTACCGGAGCTCGACCAGGTTTACTCCGCTCTCTGTGAAGACCTCGAGGCGCGCGGGTTGCTCAAGGAAACGCTCGTGGTGGTGATGGGCGAGATGGGCCGCACGCCGAAGGTGAACGGCTCCGGCGGGCGTGACCACTGGTCCTATCTGCACAACATCCTGCTCACCGGCGCGGGCGTGAAGCAGGGCTACGTGCATGGCGCGTCGGATGCGAAAGGCGAGCGGCCAACGAGCGATCCCGTCGGTCCGGAGGATTTCATCGCCACGCTGTACGCCGCGATGGGCATCGACCCCGATTCATTCGTGCACGATCAGGAAGGCCGTCTTCGCCCCATCATCGAGGGCGGGCGGGCGATTCAGAAGATTCTCGCCTGACGCGCTTCGTCGGTTTTCGACAGTTCAACACGAGCGAGAGTCTTCCGTGTGACCGTATGAAAAGCCAAACGCCCCGAACGCTTTCACGCGCTCGGGGCGTTTGTTTCAGATCGAATGCCTAAAACTATTTCGCCGGCGGCGCAGGCTTGTGCACCGAGTGGCAGCCCTTGCAGTTGACGGCGGCCTTGTACTGAGTCACGCCGTCGGGTTTGCCGGACACGAGAGATTCAGTGGCCTTGATCAGCGCGGCGCACTTCTCTTTCCAGCTCGCCTCGTCGCCCTTCACCGGCTTCTCGGCGGCCATCACGCGGTAAGCGGCCAAGACCTGCTCGAGCTCTTCCTTGCTGGCTTTGCCTTCGGAAATCTTCTTGCACGTCGGGTCCACGTCCTTCGGGGCTTTGTGGAACTTCTGCATCGCCACCTTGGCGGCGGAGGCCTTGGCCTCGTTCGCGGCGGAAGCGGTGGTGGCGAGGAGCGCGGCGAGCACGGTGCCCGTGATGGCGAGGACGAGGAGTTTGATCTGCGGTTTCATCGATGTTGTTTGGTTCGTTATCTGTCGCCGTCAGGTTTCCAGAAATGGCTCTAGCCGGCAAACATCTTTCTCCTGACGCACGAACTCGACCTGTATTCAAATACCTCTTTTGCGTTGCACCGTGCCGGAGGCGTCCGCAAACTTCCTCCATGAACAAGGTCCTCATCATCGTCGGCGACGCCACGGAGACCGTTGACACGCTTTACCCCTACTACCGGCTCATCGAGGGCGGCTATCAGCCCGTGGTCGCCGCGCCCGAGAAGCGCCGTTACCAGATGGTGCTGCACGAGGTGAAGCCCGGCTGGACCATCACGAAGGAATGGGAAGGCTACAGCATCGATGCCGAGATCGCTTTCAAAGACATCGAACCCGCCGACTACGCGGGCATCTTCTTCAGCGGCGGCCGCGCGCCCGAATACCTCCGCGAGGATGAGTCGCTGCTGAGCGTCACGCGCCATTTCTTCGAGCAGAACCTGCCCATCGCCAGCGTCTGCCACGGCGTGGAGATCCCTGCGCGCGCCGGCTGCGTGAAAGGCCGCCGGATGGCCACCGTGGCCAAGTGCAAGTTCGATCTCGAGGTCTGCGGCGGCATCTACGTGAACGAACCGTGCGTGGTGGACGGCAACCTCGTCTCCGGCCGCACCTTCCACGACAACGGCCATTACTTCGGCGCGTTCATGAAGTTGCTCGATGCGAACCGCGCCGCGGCGGGGAAGTAAATCCTCTGCTGGAAACCGCCTCGGCCTTTGAATGCGGCCCATGAACTGCTAGTCTGATTCGCGGCAATGAAACGCACGTTCTGGATTTTCATATCAGTGTGGGCAGCGACCACGAGCGCGAGCGTTTCCGCCGCGCCGGATTTCGCAAAGGATGTCCAAGGCTTCTTCAAACAGCACTGTCTCGAGTGCCACGGGGAGAAGACGAAGAAAGCCGATCTGGACCTGCGCCTGTTCCGCGACGAGGCGACGTTGCTCAAGAACCGCAAGGGCTGGGCGAACATCGTGAAGATGGTGGGCGGCGGCGAAATGCCGCCGGCCAAACGCCCGAGGCCGAGCGCGGCGGAACTCACCGCATTTGAACAGGCGGTGGAGGCGGGCACTGCGCGCCTGGTGGCCTCGGCGAAGCCCGATCCGGGCCGGATCACCCTCCGCCGGTTGAACCGCGCGGAATACAACAACACCGTGCGCGATCTGTTGCTGGTGGATTTCGAGCCGGCGGCGGATTTCCCCGCAGACGACATCGGCCACGGCTTCGACAACATCAGCGACGTGCTCACGTTGTCGCCCTTGTTGCTGGAGCGTTATCTGGACGCCGCGGAAACGATTTCCAAACGCGTGATTTTCGAGAGCCCGCCGAAGCCGTCCTCGCGTTATCTCTCCGGCCGCTACCTGCAACCGAACAACGCGAAGACGCCGCAGGGGCGCTTCCGCCCGATGGACCCGACATCCGCCGACCCCACAGAATCCGGCCCGTTCGCCGCGACGGGCGATTACCTGAAATTCTCCAGCGAGGCCGACCTGTTCTTCCGCGCGACCGTGTATGCGGAACCGCGCGGACCGTCGCCGGTGAAGGTCGTGCTCTTTCTGGAAGGTGGTGACAAAGGCGAACCGGCCACGGAGGAACAACTCGGGCGGCTCATCGGCGTCGGATTGGCCGGCACGAAGACGATCCGGATTCTCAAGGAGTTCGAGATCGCGGCGCGCTCCTCGTCGAAGCCGCAGGTGATTGAGGTGCCGATCAACCGCATCGGAAAGATCAACCGCGCCGGCATCGCCATCGTGAAACCGCCGAAGGACGAGCCGCCGCCGAAGTTGTTCATCGAACATCTCTCAAGCGAAGGACCGCTGGAAACGCGGCCGGCCTCGCAGCTCAAGATTCTCGCCTGTTCGCCCAACAAACCGCGCGCGGAGCAGACCCGCGAAGTGCTCACCCGCCTGCTCTCGCAAGCGTATCGGCGTCCCGCCACGCCGACGGAAGTGGCGACGCTCACCAAGCTCGCGGACCAAACCATGACCGACGGCGGCACATGGGAAGCGGGCATCCAGCGCGCCGTCACCGCGACGCTTTGCTCGCCCAAGTTCCTCTTCCGCGTGGAACTCGATGACCGGCCGCAACTGAAGGAATTGCATCCGCTCGATGAATTCCAGCTCGCCTCGCGCTTGAGCTATTTCCTCTGGAGCTCGATGCCGGATCAGGAGCTGTTCGATCTGGCCGCGAAACGCCAACTCGCCGTGAACCTGGATGCGCAGGTCCGACGGATGTTGAAGGATACGAAGGCCGACGCGCTCGTGCGGCATTTCGCGATGCAATGGCTGCAGATCGAACGGCTGCGCAGCTTCGCACCGGACGCCCAGATTTTCCCGAGCTTCAATGAGAACCTGCGCCGCGCCATGCTGCGTGAGACGGAGCTTTTCTTCGGCGAGATCATCCACGAAGACCGCAGCGTGCTGGACTTGATTGACGGCCAGTTCACGTATCTGAACGAATCGCTCGCGCGGCACTACGGCATCACCGACACCGCCGGCAACCGCCCCGGCCAGAAGAAAAATGTTCCCGGCGGCAAGCCGTTCTCGCGCGATGAATTTGTGCGCGTCGCCCTGTCCGAGTCCGATCGCGGCGGCATTCTCACCCACGCCAGCGTGCTCACGGTCACTTCGAATCCGACCCGCACCTCGCCGGTGAAACGCGGCAAGTGGGTGCTCGAACAAATCCTCGGCACACCGCCGCCGCCGCCGCCCGCCGAGGTGCCCGCGTTGGAAAACCAGAAGGAACTCAAAGGCACGCTCCGCCAACGGATGGAGCAGCATCGCCAAAACCCCAGCTGCGCCGGCTGCCACAAACAGATGGACGCGATGGGATTCGCCTTCGAGAACTTCGACGCCATCGGCCGCTTCCGCGCCAAGGATGGCGAGGGCGACATCGATCCTTCCGGCACTCTGCCGAGCGGCCAGACCTTTCAAGGTCCAGCCGAGTTGAAGGCGATTCTGAAACAGCAAAAAGAACTGATCGCGCGGAACATCGCCGAAAAGCTGCTCACCTACGCGCTCGGTCGCGGGTTGGAGTATTACGACATCAAGGCCGTGAACCAAATCGTCACGCAGATGGCCCAGAACGACCATCGGTTCTCCGCGCTGGCGATTGCCATCGTGAAGAGCGATCCCTTCCGTCTCCGTCGCGGAACGGATCTCATCAAAGCCAGCGAAGCTGAATAAGCCTGCCACCAGCAAACTCTAAAAAGTTATGAGTCGTCTCCTGTTATCACGTCGCGCCGCACTCAAAGGACTCGGCACCACCCTCGCGTTGCCGTGGCTCGAAGCGATGGGGCCACTGGAAAGCTGGGGTGCCACGACCGCCGCCAAGCAGGCCGCGCCCAATCGAATGGCGTTCCTTTATGTGCCTAACGGCAAAAACATGAAGGACTGGACGCCCGCCAGCGAAGGGCCGTTGGGCGACTTGCCGTCGATTCTTCAACCGCTCGCCGAGCACAAAAAGGATTTCTCCATCCTCACCGGTCTCACGGCCGACAAAGCTCGCGCGCACGGCGACGGCGGCGGCGACCACGCCCGCGCGCTCTCCGCTTTTCTCACCGGTTCGCAAGCGCGCAAAACCGACGGCACCGACATCCGCGCCGGCATCTCGGTGGATCAAGTGGCCGCCGCGCGTCTCGCCGACCACACGCGCCTCTCCTCGCTGGAAATCGGCACGGAGTCCGGCGCGATGGCCGGCAACTGCGATTCCGGTTACAGCTGCGTTTATTCCTCCACGATGGCTTGGCGATCGGCCACGCAGCCGTTGCCGAAAGAGGTCAATCCGAAGACGGTCTTCGAGCGGATGTTCAGCTCGGGCTCGGCTAAAGAACGCGCCGCGCGCGACAACCAGCGCAAGAGCGTTTTGGATTTGGTGAAGTCCGACCTGCGCGAACTCAACGGCCAGCTCGGCCGGACGGATCAGCGCAAGCTCGACGAATTCACGAGCGCCGTGCGCGACATCGAACGGCGCATCGAACGCGCCGCGACCTTTCCTGAACCGAAAGCGCCGCAAAACGTCGCGGTGCCCACGGGCATTCCGCAATCCTACGAGGAGCACATCCGCCTGATGTGCGACCTGCTCGTGCTGGCGTTCCAGACCGAGACGACGCGTGTCTGCACCTTCGTGCTGGCCAACGAAGGCAGCAACAAGCCGTATCCTTTCATCAACGTGCGCGAAGGCCACCACGACCTTTCTCATCACGAGAACAAAGAGGAGAAGAAAGCCAAGATCGCGGAGATCAACCGTTTTCACACCACGCAGCTCGCCTATCTGCTCGGCCGATTGAAGTCGGTGAAAGAAGGCGACGGCACGCTTTTGGACCATTGCATGATCGCCTACGGCAGCGGTAATTCGGACGGCAACGCCCACAACCACGATAACCTGCCTCTCCTGCTCGCCGGCCACGGCTGCGGCACGTTGAAACAAGGCCGCCACGTCCGATACGCGCCGGAGACGCCTCTGAACAATCTCTGGCTGGGAATGCTGAACCGTATGGACCTCAAAATCCACCAACTCGGCGACAGCACGGGCGAACTCAAGAACCTCGCCTGAGCCAACACCTCAGCGACTAACAGACGAACGGGACGCGACAACTGCGGCAGGAGCGTTGGTGGTAGTGTTCGCTGCGGTACCCGGCGATTTCAGACTGGGAACGTTCAACCCCGGTGTCACCAACATCAACGAAGGAAGCAGCACCAATACGCCGAGAGCGACGTAGAGCAGAGCCACTCCGCGAATGCGAATCCGCACAGCCTCCACCGGAATACTTCGGGCGACGGCGGGGGCCGTTTCGGTAGACACCAATGAATCCGACGCGCGCACGGGGTTATCTTCTTACGGTTGGTGATTGAAGAAGGGCGCCCAATACTGCGGCGGCCTTCTTTTTTGCACTTCTGCCCTTGCCACCCAAAATGGTGCAAGGAGTGCCTTCGTGATCTTCTATTGCCTATCTGAATCCGTTCGGATCGTCCAGAAAAAGTTTTTGTGAAAATGTTCATTAGATAACTTGAAATTAATCCAATCACGAATAAGTTCCTGAAAGTTGGTAAACAGAACCTCAACAAACTGGAGATACCCATGAAGAACAGACTCCTCCTCAGCGGCCTCACCCTGCTCGCCTTGGCAACAACGCCAGCCTTCGCGATAATCGTCGGCGTACAGCAAAAGCAGGGAGGTTCCGGACAAACCGGCACGGGAACGAGCGGGGCCAACAAGAACGGCTACGGGCAATGCCAGACATCCAATGGCGGATCCAAGCAAGGCGGCGGTGGTCAGATGGGCGGTGGCGGTCAGATGGGCGGTGGCGGTCAGATGGGCGGTGGCGGTCAGATGGGCGGTGGCGGTCAGATGGGCGGTGGCGGTCAGATGGGCGGCGGTGGTCAGATGGGCGGCGGTGGTCAGATGGGCGGCGGTGGTCAAAGGCCTCAAGGCGGCGGAATGGGCGGCTCCGGCGGAGGGACGATGAATCGTGGCGGTGGCCAGATGGGAGGAGGCCAGACGTCTCAAGGCCGGCAGCCAACGACTGGCGGCGGTTACACTGGCGGCACGCAGCAACGTTCCGGCGGAGGGGTCGCAAATGGTGGCGGATACAATCGCCAGCAGACCACAGGCGGCTATACAGGCAGACAAACCGGAACCGGAACTCAGCAACAGCAAACACGCCAGAATCGCCGCTAAGGATTCACGCAGAACACTTCCACACGCGAACACTGCCTCGGACCGAAAGGTCCGGGGCTTTTCATTGTCCGAATACGTTGGTGACACGACCGGTCGAATGCGGGCGTTTCCGCGCGTGACTTTGCGGCGCCGACGCTTTACAACTCGCCCTCACACAGAAACTGAAACATAGGAAACCGGATGAAACTCAACCCCCG
>CAMASG010000075.1 GCA_945860945.1 Akkermansia muciniphila | reverse complement strand
TTTCGACGCCCGCCAGCTCGTGCAGTTCTGGAAGAAACTGGAGGAGTCGAAATGAGCGGCGCCACTGCGGAACCGCCGGCTGCGTTGCCGGCAAAACGCCCGCGCCTGCCCGAGTGGTTCCGATTGAAGCTGCCGGTGGCCGACGCGTTCATCGCCACGCGCAATCTGCTCGACGACCTCAAGCTCCACACCGTCTGCGAGAGCGCCAAGTGTCCGAACCAGTGGGAATGCTGGAGCAAAGGCACGGCCACGTTCATGATCGCCGGCGACCGCTGCACGCGCGCCTGCGGCTTCTGCGCCGTCTCCACCGCGAAACCGTTTGCCCTCGAAGCCGACGAGCCGTCCCGCGTGGCTGAAGCGACGCGGCGGATGAAATTGAAACACGTCGTCATCACCGCCGTTGCGCGCGATGACCTCGCCGACGGCGGCGCGGCGCATTTTCGCCAGACCATCGAAGCCGTGCGCGCGGCTAATCCCGGCATCGCCATCGAGGTGCTCGTGCCCGATTTTCTCGACAAGGATTTTGCGATCGATGAGGTGCTGGCCGCCGAGCCGCACATCTTCAATCACAACCTCGAAACCGTGCGCCGGCTCACGCCGAGCGTCCGTTCGCGCGCCACGTATGACCGCTCGCTCTCCGTGCTGGCGAAGGTGAAAGCGCGGCGCGGCCCAACAATCCATACAAAGAGCGGCCTGATGCTCGGCCTCGGCGAGACGGAGGAGGAGTTGCTTCAAGCGATGCGCGATCTGCGCGCGGCGCAGTGCGACATCCTCACGCTCGGCCAGTATTTGCAGCCGACGCACCAGCATTTGCCTGTGATTGAGTTCATCCCGCCGGCGAAGTTCGCCGAGCACAAGCGCACGGCGGAGGCGATGGGTTTTGTTCACGTCGCGAGCGGGCCGCTCGTGCGCAGCTCGTATCACGCGGACGAGTTTTCGCAGATCGCGTCATGACCGAGGCCGAGGCCGATGCCAAGAAACGACACGCCGCGCTCGCCGCGGAGATTCGCGCGTACGATCACGCGTATTACGTCGAGGCGCGCCCGACGATCGGCGATGCCGAATACGACCGGCTTTACCGCGAGTTGCTCGACATCGAGACGCAATTTCCTGAGCTGTGCGCGTCCGATTCGCCGAGCCAGCGCGTCGGCGGCCACGCAGCGAGCGGGTTCGCGCCGGTGCGTCACGCCGGGCCGATGCTCTCGCTCGACAACACGTACTCGGAGGGCGAAGTGCGCGAGTTCGTCCGGCGCGTGCAGAAGCTGTTGCCGAGTGAATCGCTCGAATGGACGGTCGAGCCGAAGATTGACGGCTTGGCTGTGACGCTCCGTTACGAGGAAGGCTTGCTCGCGGTTGGCGCGACGCGCGGCGACGGCACGACGGGCGACGACATCACGGCGAATTTGAAGACGATTCGCACCGTGCCGCTTCGTCTCGCTGGAGCGAAGCCGCCGGCCGTGCTCGAAGTGCGCGGCGAGATTTATCTTCCGTCTGCCGGCTTCCAAAAGCTCAACGCCGAGCGCGAAGCTGTGGGTGAAGAGAAGTTCGCCAACCCGCGCAACGCTGCGGCGGGTTCGCTGAAATTGCTCGATCCGAAACTCGTGGCCAAACGGCCGCTCGCTTTCTTCGCTTACGCCGCCGGCCAGATTGAGTCCGCCGCCGCGCCACGCACGCAAAGCGAATTGCTGGGCTGGTTGAAAACGCTCGGCTTTCAAGCGCCGGAGAAGCTTTGGCTCTGCCGGTCGGAGGAGGAGTTGGTCGCGGCTATTCACGAGCTGGACGAATTGCGGAGGCGGTTCGGCTACGAGACCGACGGCGCGGTGATCAAGCTCAACGACCTCGCGCAGCGCGAGCGTTGCGGCGCGACATCGAAGGCGCCGCGCTGGGCGATGGCTTACAAATATGCTGCCGAGCAGGCCGAGACGCGGCTGCGCGCGATCACCATTCAGGTCGGCCGCACCGGCGCGCTCACGCCCGTGGCCGAGCTGGAGCCGGTCTTCGTCGCCGGCAGCACGGTCAGCCGCGCCACGTTGCACAACGAGGAGGAACTGCGGCGAAAGGATATCCGGGTTGGCGACGCGGTCATCATCGAGAAAGCCGGCGAAGTGATCCCCGCCGTCGTGCGCGTGTTGCTCGAGAAACGTTCCGCGGATGCGCGTCCATTCGATTTTCCAAAAGCCTGTCCCGAGTGCGGCTCGAAGATTGCGCGAACGGCCTTGGCTGGCGAGGAGGAGACTGGCGTGGTTTGGCGTTGCTCGAATCCTGATTGTCCGGCGCAGGTGCGCGGCCGGCTCGAACATTGGTGCGCGCGCGGCGCGATGGACATCGAAGGTGGCGGCGAGGTGCTGGTCGCGCAACTCGTGAAGAGCGGGCTCGCCCTCGACGTGGCCGATTTGTATCGGATCAAGCTCGGCGAGTTGGCGGGACTGGAACGGATGGGCGAGAAGTCGGCGCAGAATTTCATCGAGGGCGTGGCGGTGAGCAAGTCGCGTGATCTCTGGCGATTTTTGCACGGGCTCGGCATTCCGCAGATTGGCACCGGCGGGGCGAAGTCGCTCGCGCGGAGTTTCGCCACGATGGACGACGTGATGACCGCGGGCGCGCCACAGCTCACGGCGATTCGCGACATCGGCGAAGTCACGGCGTCAGCTGTGGTGGAATGGTTCGCTGATTCGCGGAACCACGATCTGATTGAACGGCTGCGTTCAGCGGGGCTTAATTTTCGATCCGAACTTTACCAGCCAGCGGCGGCAGCGGGGCCCTTCGCAGGCAAAACATTCGTTCTCACCGGCACGTTGCCGAACCTCACGCGCGAACAGGCGGCGGCGAAAATCGAAGCTGCCGGCGGCAAAGTGAGCGGCAGCGTGAGCAAGAAGACCGACTTCGTCGTGGCCGGCGCGGAGGCGGGCTCGAAGTTGGAGAAAGCGGAGAAGTTGGGCGTGAAGGTCGTTGACGAAGCCGAGTTTCTGCGGCTCATCGGCGGTTGAGCGGCACGGATTGCCACTTGGAAAGCTGGTCTGGGATTTGCTATGTTCGGGGTCATACCGCACGTTGCGGAGAACAACAGTGGGCATTGACGCAAAACACGGGAAGATTGAACCGCCCGACAGCCATTACCTGTCGGCTGCAGAAGGCTGGTTTGGTCTCGGCGACTCGCGCTCCGCGCTCGACGAACTCAAGCTCATCACGCCCCGTTATCAACTTCACCCGCAGGTGCTCCACGCCCGCTGGCACATTCATCATCAAACCAAGAACTGGGAGGAATGCGTCTCCATCGGCCGCGCGATGATTGCTGTGGATCCGGAATCGCCGCAGGGTTGGATCAACCACGGCAACGCACTTTTCTACCTTCATCGTTACGAGGAAGCCTTCGCCGCGCTTTATCCGGTGCTGGACAAGTTCCCCGCCGACGAGGCCATCCCGTACAATCTCGCCTGCTACCGCTGTCAGGCCGGCGATCTCACCGATGCCGTCCAGTGGCTCAAGCAGGCTTTCAAGGTTGGCAACATCAAGAAAATCCGCGCGATGGCGTTGACCGATCCCGATCTCAAGCCGCTCTGGAATCAGCTCAGGTCGAACAGCTAAACTGGTTCGCCGTCTCGGCCGCGCGTTTGACACCACGCCTTCTCCCCGCCTACGCTGCGCGGATGGAACTGCGCGGCAAAAAGCTTGGCCTGCTTCTTTCCGCCGCACCCGACCAGCCCAACTTCGACCGCGCTCTCACACTCGCCGAAACCGCCGTGGACGCCGGCGTCACCGTTCTTCTTTACTGCCTCGATGAGGCCGTGACTGGCCTCGCCGAACCGCGCCTGCAGAGGCTTCGCGCGCGCGGCGTGCGCCTCTTTGCCTGCGCTCACGCGGTTCGTCGTCGCGGCCTCGCGCAGGATGACTCCGCCCTGTTCAGCAGCCTCACGATGCTGGGAGATGTGATGGTCGCGAGCGACCGGTTCGTGAGCTTCAACTGATGCCAAAGCCCACGCCGAAAATCCTACTCGTGGTGGACAGCGACCCACGCGCGAGTGCGCGACCAGCCGAGGCGATGCGTCTGGCCGTCGGTCTTGGCGCGTGGAAAAACATAGAGCTGCAACTCTACTTCGCTGGGGACGCGCTTTTGGCTTTCGATGAGTCGGTCGAAGTGTGCGATGGTGAAATCATCCGGCGTTGCCTGCCGTTGTTGACCGAAGTCGACAGCCCGCTTCTCGTGCCCCCCGGTGGCAAACCGTTTGTCCAGCGTGCGTCCGCGCCGGTCTTCTGCCGCGAACTCGATGCCGCCGCGATTGCCGCGATCGCGGCCGAAAGCCACTGCGTCCTCCGCTTTTGATCTGATGCCACGCGTGCTACACATCCTCACTCGGCCCAGCGACGATCTCGCCGCGGGCATTCTCGCCGAGACGCCGCCCGAAGCGGTGGTGGTGGATCTCACCGCGCCCGACCGGGACTACGCGGCGTTGCTCGATGAGATTTTCAAGGCCGACTCCGTGCAAGTCTGGTGAACGATGCGCACCGTCACGCTTTACACCAAGCCGAACTGCCCGCTGTGCGACAAAGCGCTCGAACAGATTGAGCTGGCACAGGCTGAGTTGGCGCGCACGAAAACTAGCTTCACGTTCGAGCAGGTGAACATCCTTTCCGACCTCGCGCTTTACGAATGCTACAAGCACGACATCCCCGTCATCTGCCTCGATGGCGTGGAGATTTTCCGCCATCGGTTGACGGCGCCGGATCTGCTCGCGAAATTGTGAAACCGTTCGCCGGCTGCGTGGCGAACGCAGCGGTTACAGCGTGGCGAGAATCTTCTCCGCAGCAGCGCGTGGATCGGTCGCGGCGGTGATGGGGCGGCCGATGACGAGCCAACTCGCGCCAGCGTCCATCGCTTCTCTCGGCGTGAGCGTGCGTTTCTGATCACCCTTCTCGCTGTCGGCGGGGCGGATGCCGGGCGTGACGAGCTGAGTCTGCGAAGGGAAGATTTTGCGGAGCACGATGAGTTCCTGCGGCGAGCAAACCAACCCGCGTAAGCCAGAGTGCACGGCGAGTTGAGCGAGCCGTTCCACCTGCGCGGCGGGCGACACGTTCACGCCGATTTCCACGAGGTCGGCGGCGTCCATGCTCGTCAACACCGTCACGCCGAGCACGAGCGGCGCGGGCCGTCCGAGCAGCTTCGCCGTTTCCTGCGCGGCCTTTTCGGCAGCGGCCATCATCGCGCGCCCGCCGCTAGCGTGGAGGGTGATCATCTGCACATCGAGCCGCGTGGCGGTCTCGACGGCTTTGGCGACGGTGTTCGGGATGTCGTGGAATTTGAGGTCGAGAAAGACGGACGCGCCAGCCGCGCGGAATTGGCGCACGATCTCCGGACCAGCGGCGGTGAAGAGTTCTTTGCCGATCTTGAACGCGCCGACGACGGGCGTGAGTCGCTCGGCGAGACGCAGCGCGGTGGCGGCGTCCGGCACATCCAACGCGACGATGATGGGATTGCGCATAGCGCGGATTGAAGCGGCAATGGCGCGGCTTGTCAGCCCAAAGTTTCCCGGAATCAGGAGCCGCGCTGTCCGCCTTCTTTATTCTTCGGCTTGGGCAGGTTGCGCATTTCGGTGATGCGGTGGATGGCTTTTTTCAACTCGTCGGCTTGGCGATAGGCCGCGTTTCCGGCGAGGAACTGTTCCAGCATCACTTGGCGCGACTCGAGAATCCGGCGGTCTTGATCGGTCGGTTCGCGGCGGTTTTCGAGGCCGCGCTGCGGAATCTCCGGGATGAGATCGCCGAGCATGCCTTTCGAATTTCTCGGATCGGTCAGCACGCTTTGGATGAACTGGTCAGCAACTGGCTCGACGCCGACGTAACGGAGCGCGGCGTAGGCCACCTGATATCTCGCGGTTCCAGTGGTCAGGCGGTTGTCTTGATAGGTCATCGCGAGGATGGGCACGGATTTGCCCTCCAGCGTAGAGCTCAGATAATTGAGCACGACGGAATCCACGCTGCCGTCGTCACGGATCAATCGCGTCTGCGCCTGCTGGGCGAACGACGCGTCCTGATACAACCGCAGCACGCCGTAAAGCCATTCTTGATCGCGGCGATCGAGTCGGTTGACTTCGCCGGTGGGAACGGGACGCGTGAGCAGTTCGTGCGCGGCGACGATCGCGGGCGCTTTGTATTTCTGCGGAGCAACCTCCTCCAACAAACGCGTGATGTAAGCGACTTCTACGCCGCGGCCGGTGCTGTTCAGCACGTCCACGAGAATGCGCTCGGCCTCCTCGCCGCCGAGACGCTGCACGGTCCGCAGCAAACCGAGACGGAGCGACGGTGGCAGCAGGAAATCGGTGGTCATCCCGCCGTCGCGCCAACCACTGCGAATCTCGTCAGTGTCCTCCTCGTAATCGCACTCAAGATTGCGCGCGAGAAACTCGCGGATGGGCGTCAGCGCGGCCGGACCGCAATCGGTGAGATCCTCGAAAAGCTGGATCACGCGCCGGATGTTCAGCAATTGCTCGGGGCCGGGGCGCAGCTTCGTCTGCTCAAGCCGCAACAGAATCTCCCGCGGATCGGGGCCGCCCGCCACCGGCGCGGCGACAGTTGCCTCGGCGTTCGTGGAACTCGCCATCTTGCGGCGCATCGGCACCTCCATCTTCAGCGATTTCTTCGGCGTGTTGGTCACGACGACGGTCATCGGAGCGGCTGTGGGCTGTGAACGCGAGGCTACGACGAAGTAGCCGGCGGCGAAGCCGGACCCCGCGGCGACCAGTGTGATCAGCAGCATCTTCATTTGCAGTTCAGACCGACGGACAAGGACGATATTCAATCAGAAGCGCGCGCGGTAGCGAAGCGGAAAGACGGGGTGGTAATTTGACGCGCCTTGACGGTCGGGCGCGCGACGTGCGAGCGTCTCCCCGCTTGGCGCAAACACGCTCCAGCGAAAACGTCGGCGACCTGCTCGCCGCACTCTCGAAAGCTCCCGCCGCGCAAGCCCTGCTGCGGCGTGTGGAGCGGGGAGGCCTGTTTTCGTGCGCCGGCGTTCATTCAGCCGCCCAGCCCTTTCTCGCCGCGCTTTTGCACCGGCAATTCTCGCGTCGCCCCATCGTGGTGATCGCCGAGGGCGTGAAGATGCAGGAAAGTTTTCAGCAAGACTTGGAAACGTGGATCGCCGCGCGCCCGCTCTTTTTCCCATCGTGGGAAGTGCTGCCGCACGAGTCGCGACTGCCGCACGCGGACGTCATCGCCGAGCGGTTGGAGACGCTCGTTGCGTTGTCGCGAGTTTCGCCGACAGCGGCACCGATGGTGGTCACGAACGTCGTCGCGCTGATGCAGCGGACGTTGCCGGAGGCGATGATTCGCGAGCGGACGCGCGTGCTGCGACGCGGCGACCGCACCGAACCGCTCGACCTCATCGAGTGGCTCGAAGAACAGGGCTACGAACCAGAGGCGCAGGTGACGCAGAAAGGCGAGATCGCACTGCGCGGTGGCATCGTGGATGTGTGGCCGCTCACGAGTCCGTGGCCGGTGCGGCTGGAGTTTTTCGGAGACGAGTTGGAATCATTGCGCACGTTTGATTCGCTCACGCAGATTTCACGCGAGGAAATCGTTGAGGCGACGTTCCCGCCAGGCGGCGAGTTGGGCTTGCTTAAGAAGCGTGCTGAAGCGGCGTCCACTGAAGCCGCCCCATTCTCAGCCACGCTGCTCGATTTCCTGCCACGCGAAGCGATTGTACTGCTGTGCAGTCCGGACGCGCTGGCGATGAGTGCGGAACTGTACGCTGTGCAGGTGCCGGCGAACGATCCGTTGCACACCGGTTGGGAAGAGCTTCAGGAAATGATGATCGCACGCGGCATGACGGCGATTGCCATCACGGAAGAAATCGAAGCGAGTGAAGTGTCCAGCGACGAGGGCGAGGATGATTCGGAAGCGCCGGTGTCGGTGGATTCCATCGTGCTGGAGCTGTCGAGCCTCGACGCGTTTCGTCCGCTTGGTGCGCGCGCGCCGGAGCCGCAGATTGTCGAGGCGCAACGGCGCGAGTTCTTCGCGCAACTGCATCGTTGGTCACGGCAGGGCTACGCGGTCCACGTCTTCTGTAACAACGAAGGTGAACGGCAGCGGTTCGGAGAAATTTGGCGCGAGTATGGTTTCGATGACGCGCCCGATTCACCCCTCGCCACGCATCTCGGCGCAATCGCGCGCGGGTTCTTCTGCGCGGAGGCGCGGCTGGTGGCGGTGACCGACGCAGAGATTTTCGGCCGTTATAAAGTGCAGCGACCGCGTCGGCTCAAGTCGCCGCACGCGCAGGCGGCGCGTTCGGCTTTCGACATCAATTTCACGGAGCTGGAGGAAGGAGATTTCGTCGTGCACCTGCAGCACGGCATCGGGCGTTATCTCGGTTTGAAGACGCTGCCGGCGACGACGCGGCGCACCGCGGCGGGCACGGAGGAGAAGTCGGATGCGGGCGAGGAATGCCTCGTCATCGAATACGCGCCGAGTGATCCGTCGCAGCAGTCGCCGAAGCTGTACGTGCCGGTGAGCGAGGCGCATCTGGTGGGCAAATACGTCGGCGCAGGTAAGGCGCGGCCGGCCTTGAACACGCTCGGCGGCAAGCGTTGGGCGCGCGCGAAGGAGCAGGCAGAACGCTCCGTACGCGATCTCGCGGCGGAGTTACTAGCGGTGCAGGCGGCGCGCGAATCGCAGCCGGGCCACGCGTTCGGTGTGGACACGCCGTGGCAGCGCGAGTTCGAGGGGGCGTTCATTTACGAGGAGACGGCGGATCAGGTGCGCGCGATTGAGGCGACGAAGAAAGACCTCGAAGTGGCGCGGCCGATGGACCGGCTGATCTGCGGCGACGTCGGCTTCGGCAAGACCGAGGTGGCGATTCGCGCGGTGTTCAAGGCGGTGATGGGCGGCAAACAGGCGGCCATATTGGTGCCGACGACGGTGCTGGCGCAGCAACACTTCAATACCTTCCGCGAGCGGATGGCGGATTATCCAATCCGCGTGGAGCTGCTCTCGCGGTTCCGCACCAAGCGGGAGCAGTTGGTCGCGGTAAATGATTTGGCCACTGGCGCGGCGGACATCGTGATCGGGACGCATCGCTTGTTGCAGGCGGACATTCAATTCAAGGATCTCGGGTTGGTGGTGATCGACGAGGAGCAACGCTTCGGCGTGTTGCACAAGGAGAAGTTCAAGACGCTCCGGCGGATGGTGGACGTGCTGACGCTCAGCGCCACGCCGATTCCGCGCACGCTCTATCTCGCGCTGACTGGCGCGCGCGACATGAGCACCATCGAGACGCCGCCGCAGGATCGTCTGCCGGTGGAGACGCTCGTGGTCTCTTACGACGAGCGGTTGATTCGCGACGCAATCCAGCGCGAGATGAACCGCGGTGGGCAGGTTTTCTTTCTGCACAACCGCGTCACGACCATTTACGTAATGCAACAGCGGCTCCGTGCGCTCGTGCCGCACGCGCGGATTATCGTCGGCCACGGTCAGATGAAAGCGGGCGAACTCGAAGAGGTAATGACGGGGTTCATAAATGGCGAGGCGGACGTGCTGCTCTCGACCACGATCATCGAGAGTGGCATTGATATTCCGAACGCGAACACAATCATCATCGATCGCGCGGACCGCTTCGGCCTCAGCGATCTCTATCAGCTTCGCGGCCGCGTGGGCCGTTACAAACATCAGGCTTACGCGTATCTGCTGCTGCCGCGCCACGCTGCGCTGTTGAGCGATGTGCGCCGGCGCATCACGGCCATCAAGCAGTATTCGACTCTCGGCAGTGGTTTTAAGATTGCGATGCGCGACCTCGAAATTCGAGGCGCGGGCAATCTGCTCGGCGCGGAGCAGAGCGGCCACATCACGGAGGTTGGTTTCGATCTGTATTGTCAGTTGCTCAAGCAAAGCGTCGCTGCGCTCAAGGGCGAGAAAGTGAAGCCGCGCGTGGAAGTGCGTGCGACGTTTGACTTCCTCGCGCTGCGGCCGGAAGAGGAGGGGCGTCCGGAGACCCCGCAACCGAAGCGCGGGAAGACCGGCGAAGATGTGACCGTGCCGCGTGAGGTTCCGACTTACATTCGGTTCGAGGAGACGGTTAAAGCCGAGGAAGAACGGAACACGTGCCGCCGCGGCGCAGCGTATCTGCCGATGGATTACATCGGTGAGGCGCGCGATCGTATCGACATCTATCGCAAACTCGCGCAGGCGACGGATAAAATCTCGCTTGCCACGTTGCGTGCGGAGATGCGCGATCGATTCGGGCCGTTGCCGGCCGCGGTCGAGTTGTTGCTGCTCGTGGGCGAATTGAAAACCCTCGCCGCCGACAAAGGCGTGACGGGCATCGAGACCGAGAGCGATCGCCTCAAGCTGACGCGCAACGGCGACTTCATCACGCTCGCCGGTAAATTTCCGCGCATGACGAAACGCGAACCCAAAGCCCGGCTGGGCGAGATCAAGAAACTGTTGCTCGCGCTGTGAGCGGACCGCTTGACGGGGCTTCAGTTGCTGCGGGAGATTGAAACGCGAACCAACGCCATGAACGTCAAGATAAGGAATAAAACGCGCCACTACCGCACGGTGAGCTTTGATGCGGCGGCCAACGCCGTCGTGCTCATCGAGCAGCGGTTGTTGCCGCACCGCTTCGAACTGGTGCGCACACGCGACTTCCGCGAGACGACCGCTGCCATCCGCGACATGGTCGTACGCGGGGCGGGCGCCATCGGTGCGGCGGCGGCGTACGGGTTGGCGCAGGGCGCGCGGGCTTTTCGCGGCGCGGGACTCGCGGCTTTCGAGCGTCACGTGGAGAAGGTTTTCAAGACATTGAAAGAAGCGCGCCCGACGGCGGTGGATCCGCTGAACGCTTTGATTGAAGTGCGGCGGAAGATGGCCGCGGGCCAAACAATCGCGGAACGACAGGCGATCGCGCTCGCCGCTGCGGAGCATTTCGCCGACGAAGACGTGGCGCATTGCGAAGCCATCGGCCGGCACGGCGCGAAATTAATTCGCACCGGTACGCGCGTGCTCACGCATTGTAACGCGGGTTGGCTCGCCTTCGTCGATGTGGGTACGGCCACCGCGCCGATGTACGCGGCGCAGGCGGCCGGACGAAAGTTCCACGTCTTCTGCGACGAGACACGGCCGCGTTGCCAAGGCGCGTCACTCACCGCGTGGGAGTTGGCGCAACAGGGAATCGCGCACGAAGTCATCGCCGACAACGCGGCGGGCTTCCTGATGTCGCGCGGCGAAGTGGACCTCGTCATCGTCGGCAGCGACCGGACGCTCGGACGCACCGGTGAGGTGGCGAACAAGATCGGCACCTACACGAAGGCCGTGTTGGCGAACCGGCACGACATTCCGTTCTACGTCGCCATTCCGTTTTCGACGATTGATTGGGATATGAAATCGGGCCACAGCATTCCCATCGAGGAACGGCACGCGGACGAAACGCTCGGCGCGTGGGGCGTGACGCGGCTCGGCCGGCGTGAATATGTGCGCGTGGCGAACCCGACCAGCGGCGCACGGAATCCGGGTTTCGACGTGACGCCGCCGGAGTTGATCACTGGCATCATCACGCCCGCCGGCATCTTCAAGCCCCGCGAGTTGTGGCGGAATCGGGCGCGATTGGGCGGACCGCGCTGAACGGGCGCTTAAACTTGCGCTTGCCGTTGTGCCGTTTGGATTTTACTCTGCGCATCCCCAACGGATGGCGGGGTAGCCAAGTGGTAAGGCACGGCTCTGCAAAAGCTGCATCGTCGGTTCGATTCCGACCCTCGCCTCCAATTAAAACCCTTTATTTTATAGGGGTTTGCTTGGGGTGACGGGAAAACCTTCAACGAAACCTTCAACGGTTTTAGCTCTCGTTCACTATCCGGCACAGGCACGGCACGGTCACGCCCACTGCCCGGAT
>CAMASG010000074.1 GCA_945860945.1 Akkermansia muciniphila | reverse complement strand
GGTCCGGGACGTGGTGGTCCGGGCGATGCATTCACTGCCGATGGCAAGCCGATTGAAGAGCTTTCGGAGAAGGTGGTTTTCATCAACCGTTCGGCAAAGGTAGTGAAGGGCGGCCGCCGTTTCAGCTTCAGCGCGCTGGTGGTTGTCGGCGACAAGAAAGGCCGTGTCGGTCTCGGTCTTGGCAAGTCCAAGGAAGTGGCCGATTGCATCCGCAAAGGTACCGAGGACGCCAAGCGCCGTCTCGTGAGCGTATCGCTCCACGGGCCGACCATTCCGCACGAGGTTTACTCGATCTTCGGCGGCGCGAAAGTGCTACTCCGTCCAGCCTCGCCCGGTACGGGCATCATCGCCGGCAAGACTGTCCGCGCTGTGCTCGAGTCGGTCGGCGTGAAAGACATCCTCACCAAATCGCTCGGCTCGAAGAACGCCGCCAACGTCTCCAAGGCCACGCTCGCCGGGTTGCAAAGCCTGCGTCTCCGCGAGGATATTCTCAAGGGCCGCGGTATTGCCACCAAGTAAGGAACTGATTTATGCGTCTGCACAATCTTAAACCCCGCCCCGGCGCCAAGCATCGTCGCAAGCGTCTCGGTCAAGGCGAGTCTAGCGGTCACGGCAAAACCTCCGGTCGCGGTGGCAAAGGCCAGAGCGCTCGTTCGGGCAGTTCGATGCGCCCCGGCTTCGAAGGCGGCCAGATGCCGCTCATCCGCCGTCTCCCCAAGCGTGGCTTCAACAACGTCCGCTTCCACATCGACCGCCTGCCGGTGAACCTCGCGGCGCTTGAGCATTTTGACAACGGCGCCCGCGTGGACGCAGCGGTCTTGATCGCGGCGGGTCTCGCCAACGGCAAGTCCGACGGCATCAAGATTCTCGGCCACGGCAAGCTGACCAAGAAGCTCACCGTCGTCGCTCACGCTTTCAGCGCCTCGGCCCGTACGGCCATCGAGGCACTCGGTGGCGTTTGCGAAGTGATTGCTCCGAAGCCGAACCCAGCGGCTAAGGCGTGAAGTTAACGGCCTGATTCAATGTTCAAGTCGTTTTTCAACACGCTGGTTAACTGCTTCAAGATCGAGGAGTTGAAGACCCGTATCTTCTTCACGCTCGGTCTGCTGTTCGTCTGCCGCCTCATCTCGCTGATTCCCGTGCCGGGATTGGACGGGGCGAAGCTCTCCTCGTATTTCGCGGAACTGAGCAAGAAGAGCCAAGGCGCCGACGCTGGCGTGTTGGGCATGTACAGCATGTTCACCGGCGGTGCGCTGGAGAACTGCGCGATTGGTTCGCTGGGCATCATGCCCTATATCAGCGCGACGATTATTCTGCAGCTTCTCGGCGCGGTGATTCCGCAACTCGCCAAGCTCGCCCGCGAAGAAGGCGGCCGCGCGAAGCTCATCCAGTACGGCCGTTATCTCACGCTATTGCTCTGCCTCGGGCAGGGTTTCGCGATGGCACTCGGCTGGGAGAACCCAGAGAAGATTTTCCAGAGCTACGACAAGGGCGTGCTGGTGATGGCCGACAACATTTGGTGGTATCGCATCCAGACGATGCTCATCCTTACGACCGGCACGATGCTGCTGATGTGGCTCGGCGAACAGATTACTGAACGTGGCATCGGCAACGGCGTTTCGCTCGTGATCACCATCGGCATTCTCGCACGTCTCCCGCAAGCGGCTCAGTCGCTGCTCGACATGTTCAAATCCGTGGACGATGGCGGCGCGGGCAAAACCATTTTTCACGCCATCGCGCTGGGGCTGATGTTGCTCGTCGTGGTGGGCGTGGTCATCGCGGTGACACAGGCACAGCGGAAGATTCCCGTGCAATACGCCCAGCGCGCCGTCGGCCGCAAAGTGTATGCGGGAGGCTCGTCATTCATGCCGTTGCGTGTGAACTACGCGGGCGTGATGCCGATCATTTTCGCGCAAGCCATCCTGATGTTCCCGCAGAAGCTTCTCGAGTTGCTCGGCAAGTCGCTCGATTTGCCGCTGCTCATTTCGTTGGGCGACAAGTTGTCTTACGGCACCGTGGGCTACCTCGTGTTCGAGGCGTTCATGATTCTATTCTTCTCCTACTTCTGGGTCGCGACGCAGTTCAACGAGACGCAGATCGCCGATGACCTGAAGAAATACGGCGGCTACATTCCGGGCGTTCGTCCGGGCGGCGCCACGAGTGATTTCCTCCATCACGCGATGAGTCGCATCACGTTGGCGGGCGCGATTTTCTTGATGGCGATTGCGGTGTTCCCGACGGTGTTATCGGACTCGATGGATGTGAATTTCGCCGTCGCGCAGTTCTTCGGCGGCACGAGTATTTTGATCACGGTGGGCGTGATGCTGGACACGATGCGCCAGGTCGAGTCCCACCTGTTGATGCGCCACTACGACGGCTTCCTGAAGAAGGGCCGCGTTAAGGGCCGTTCCTAATTTTCGCGGCGTTGGCCTGCGAATGGACGCATCGCGATGATTGTCATCAAGACGGCTCAGGAGTTGGAGGCGATGCGGGCAGCCGGCGGTGTGGCTGGAACGGTGCTGGAAGAAGTGGCGGGCTGGATAAAGCCCGGAGTGACCACGCGGGAGATTGATGAGTACGCGGCGGCGCGGATTGAATTTTACGGTGCGCGGAGCGCGTTTTTAGGTTACCGCGGCTTTGCGTGCCACACGTGCATCTCGGTGAACGAGCAGGTGGTACACGGGTTGGCGGGCGATCGCCATGTGCAATTTGGCGACATCGTGAGTTTGGATGTCGGAGTGATCTTTGACGGATTTATCGGCGACACGGCACGGACGGTGCCGGTGGGAGCATGTGACTTGGCGACGCAAAAATTGATTGAAGTCACCGAGCAGTCTCTCTACGATGGAATTTCTCGCGCTTTAGCGGGGAACCGCGTGTCGGACATCTCGCGGGCTGTGCAGGAACGCGTGGAAGCCAGCGGGTTCAGTGTCGTGCGGGAGTTCGTCGGCCACGGGGTCGGGCGAACGATGCACGAAGAGCCCCAGATACCGAATTTTTACGAGAGCGGTCGGTCGCCGGTGCTGAAGCCCGGGATGACGATAGCGATTGAGCCGATGGTGAACGCCGGCGGTCCGGCGGTGAAATTTTTGAAGGATGGATGGACGGTGGTGACGCGGGACGGAAAAGCGTCAGCTCATTTTGAGCACACCATCGCCATCACAGACGGTGAGCCGGAGATTTTGACATGGCCCCGGAAGCTCTCCGCGCCGAAGCGCTGATAGTCGAGGTGCTGCGGCCGGGGTTGGCTCGAGTCGAGCTGGCCAACGGTTATCGGTTGTTGGCTCATACGACCAAGCGGTCGCGGGGGCTGGACGGAAAGTTAATTTTGGGAAGTCGGTTGACGGTCGAGGTTTCGCCGTTCGACCTGTCGGTGAGCCGGATTATCGGCGAGTTGGAAAATAATTTAGCGAAGTAGAGATATATGAAAGTACGCGCGTCAGTGAAGAGATTGTGCGAGAATTGCAAGATTGTGAAGCGCAAGGGTGTGCTCCGCGTGATCTGCACCAATTCCCGCCACAAGCAACGGCAAGGTTAACCAAACGTTTTATGCCTCGTATTATTGGTGTAGATATTCCAGCCAACAAGCGCATCGACATCGCCCTGCGCTATGTCTATGGCATCGGCCCGGTCAACGCGAAAGTGATCTTGGTGCATGCCAAGATTGACCCGGCCATCCGCGCGAAGGACCTGACCGAGCAACAACTCTCGCAGATCGTCCATGCCATCCAAGATGGCAAGTACGTGATCGAGGGCGACCTGCGCCGCGAAATCGGCCTGAACCTCAAGCGCCTGCAGGGCATCAAGAGCTACCGCGGCATCCGCCACATGCGTGGCATGCCTGTCCGCGGCCAGCGCACTCAGACGAACGCCCGCACCCGCAAGGGCCCGCGTCGCACCGTCGGCACGCAGCGCAATCCGAGCGCCAAAGCCGGCACCACCTAACTGAATTGATTTATTATGGCCGACGAGATTAAGAAGAAACCCGCTCCGAAAAAGGACGCCGCCCCCAAAAAGGACGCTGCTGCTCCGACCGCTGGAGACGCCAAACCCGCCGCCGCTGGTGCGCCCGCCATGGTCGCTGCTGTGGCCGCACCCACCGCTGCCGAGTTGCTCGGTGAAGGCGTTGGTCCGGCGAAGATTGTCAAAGCCAAGGGTTCGAAGAACGTTGCCGTTGGCATTGCCAACATTTTGGCCACGTTCAACAACACCCAGGTGACCATCACCGACATGCAGGGCAATGTGCTCGGCTGGTCGGCCGGTGGCCGGGTGGGTTTCAAGGGATCCCGCCGCAGCACCGCTTTCGCCGCCCAGCAGGTGGCGCAGGATGCCGCGCGTCAGGCGATGTCGCACGGCCTTCGCGAAATCGAAGTGCGCGTGAAGGGCCCCGGCTCCGGCCGTGAGTCCGCCATCCGCGCGTTGCAGGCCATCGGCCTCGAAATTACCACCATCAAGGATGTGACGCCGGTGCCGCACAACGGCTGCCGGCCGAGCAAGAAGCGTCGCGTCTAGTTTCAGATTTAACCCGATTAAGTTATGGCACGTTATACAGGTCCCCGCGTCCGCATCAGCCGGCGTTTTGGTATCCCGATTTTTGGCCCTTCGAAATATCTCGAGCGGCGGAATTACGGTCCCGGCGTCCACGGCCCCAAGGCCCGCCGCGGCAAAGTCACCGAATACGGTCTGGCTCTGCAAGAGAAGCAGAAGCTGCGTTATTTCTACGGCCTGATGGAGCGCCAGTTCCGCGGCGTTTACGAGAAAGCGCGTAGCCGACGTGGTGTGACGGGCGAGACGATGCTTCAGATTCTCGAGACTCGTCTCGACAACGTGGTGTACAGCCTCGGTTTCGGAAACACCCGTGCCGCGGCGCGCCAGATGGTCGCCCACGGTCACGTGAAGGTGAACGGCCGCAAGGCCAGCGCCCCCTCGTACGCCCTCAAGGTGAACGACGTGGTCGAGGTCAAAGACTCGAACGTCTCGCGCCAGATGGCGACGAAGGGTCTCGAAATTTCCACCAGCCGCATCGTGCCCGAGTGGCTGCTGCTGAACAAAGAGGCCTTCAAAGGCACGGTCGTTCGCATCCCGACGCGGGATGAGATCCAGCCGATCGCCAACGAGCAGGTCGTCGTCGAATTTTATTCCCGCTAATGAACCCGCCCCGCGAGGGGCACAAATAGGCAAATACAAGGGCTGTTCTGGAAGCGGGAAGAAACCAGTTCAGCCAGTTTAAATTTGCCGGAAAGAACACAATGACAGTACGTCTAGGACGTTTCGAGTTGCCCAAGCGTTTGGGTAAGGACGAAACCACCGCCACCGCCACTTACGCCAAGTTTACTGCTGAGCCGTTTGAGACCGGCTACGGTCACACCGTCGGCAATTCACTCCGCCGCGTGTTGCTCTCCTCGCTCGAGGGTGGAGCGATTACCTCCGTCAAGATCGACGGCGCGCAGCACGAATTCGCCACCGTTGACGGTGTGGTTGAAGATGTCACCGACATCGTGCTCAACCTGAAGAAGGTCCTTTTCAAGTGCCACTCCCGCGAGTCGCAGACGCTGCTTCTCTCTGTCAACAAAGAGGGCAATGTCACCGCTGGTGATATCGAGACGAACCAGAACGTCGAAGTCGTCAATCCGAAGCAGATCATCTGCACCATCGACAAGAAGAAGAAGTTCTCGATGGAGGTCACGGTGCGTGTCGGTCGCGGTTTCTGCGCCGGCGACGAGAACAAGAAGATCGATCAAGCCATCGGCGTGATCGCTATTGATTCGCTTTTCAGCCCCGTCACTCGCGTCCGCTACAATGTTGAGGCCGCACGCGTCGGTCAGCGCACCGACTACGATCGCCTTGTCATCGAGATTTGGACCGACGGCCGCGTCTCCCCGCAGGATGCCCTCCTGCAGGCCTCGGGCATCCTCCGCCATCACCTCGACGTCTTCGTGAACTACGACGAGAACGCCATTGAGTTCGAAGAGGCCGTGTTGAAGCAGGACGAAGAGAAATCCAAGATCAAGAAACTGCTCTCGATGAGCGTGAACGAGATCGAACTCTCCGTCCGCGCCGCTAACTGCCTCAATAACGCCAATCTCACCACCGTCGGCCAACTCGCGATGAAGACCGAGGCCGACATGCTCAAGTACCGCAACTTCGGCAAGAAGTCGCTGAACGAGATCAAGGACAAGCTCACCGCCCTCGGCCTCTCGCTCGGGATGACCTTCGATGCCGCGATGTTCGAGGCGCCCAAGGAAGTCGCCCCCGCGGCCGAGGCCTGAGCCGTTCACAGGAGTAAATTATGAGACACCTTACACGCACCGCCAAACTCGGCCGCACGGGCGAGCATCGCAACGCGATGTTGGCCAACCTCGTGTGCAGCCTCATCAAGCACAAGCGTGTGACCACCACCATGGCGAAAGCCAAGGCCGCCCGCTCTGTCGCGGACAAGATGGTCACTCTCGGCAAGGCTGGATCCCTCCAGGCTCGTCGTCTCGTTGCCGCCCGCCTTCGCCAGCATCCGCGTAGCCATTTCAAAGGCACGCCCACGGTGAAGGGCAAAGTGCTGCGCGAAGCCTGGCGCAAGGACGAAGATGTCGTCCGCATCCTTTTCGAGGACATCGCCCCGCTTTTCAAAACGCGCAACGGCGGCTACACCCGTATCATGAAGTTGCACCAGCGCCAGGGCGACCAAGCCCCGCTCGCGATTCTTGAGTGGGTTGAGCAAGCCACCGAGGAGGCTGCGCCCGTCAAGACCCAGGAGAAGGCCGTCGAAGCTAAGAAGTAATCGGCTCCTAACTTTCACAAAGGCCCGTCCACGCGGACGGGCCTTTTTCTTTTCCACAATAAAACCTTTGCTGCCCATCAGCGGCCTGTTAACAACGCAGCGCAACCGACCAACGAAAATGAGCAACGATTCAAACACATCGCAGCCGTGGTGGCGCGACCTTACCCCGTATCACTGGTTCGTCTTCGCGATGGCCACGCTCGCGTGGCTCTTTGACTGCCTCGATCAGCAACTCTTCCTCCTCGCCCGCAACGGCGCGTTGCAAGCGTTGCTTCCGCCGGGCACCGATCCTTCCGAGGTGAAGAAGTTCGGCGGCTACGCCACTTCGATTTTCGTCATCGGCTGGGCGACGGGCGGATTGATCTTCGGCGCGGTGGGCGATCGCATCGGCCGCGCCCGCACGCTCACATTCACCGTCCTGATCTACTCGATTTGCACCGGCCTCTCGGCCTTGTCGGTCGGTTGGGTGGACTTCGCCATCTACCGTTTTCTCACCGGCCTCGGCGTCGGTGGCGTGTTCGGTCTCGCCGTTGCGCTGGTGGCCGACAGTTTGCCGGAACGTTCGCGCACCGGCGCTCTCGGTACGCTGCAGGCGCTTTCCGCTGTGGGCAATATCGCGGCCGGCATCATCAGCATGAGCCTCGGTAAACTCGGCGCGATGGGGAAGATCGATCCGAAGATGGCGTGGAAGCTGATGTTTCTCATCGGCTCAATACCAGCGTTCCTCTGCGTTTTCCTTCAATGGCGTCTCAAGGAACCGGAGAGGTGGGTGAAGGCGCGCGAGGCGAGCCGGACGACCGGTCTCAAATTCGGCTCCTACGGCTCACTCTTCGGCGACGAGCGTTGGCGGCGGCCCGCGCTGTTCGGCATGATGCTCTGCATCTCCGGCGTGATCGGACTGTGGGGCATCGGCTTCTTCAGTCCCGAACTGGTTGGGGACGTGGTCACTAATTCGCTTAAAGCCAAAGGCGTGCCCGATAGCGAAATCGCCAACGAGCGCAACTACTGGACCGGCGTGAACATGATTGTGCAGAACCTCGGTGCGTTCTTCGGAATGCTCGCCTTCACCAAGCTCGCGCAAACCTACGGCCGCAAGCCAGCGTTCGCCCTTGGCTTCATCGCGGCGTTTGTCGCCACGTTCGCCTACTTCCGCCTGTTCAATAGCGTGAACGACATCTGGATGAGCGCGGTGATGGGCTTCTGCCAGCTCGCGCTCTTCGCCGGGTTCGCGATTTATCTGCCGGAACTTTTCCCACTGCGCCTGCGCAGCACCGGCGTGAGTTTCTGTTACAACGTCGGCCGGTTCATCGCCGCGAGCGGGCCGGTCACGATGGGTGTGCTGCAGGTGTGGCTTGCCAACCGCGCGATCGCCGCGCTCGGCCCGGATGCGATCCCCGTCGCCAAGTCCGCCGCGAAGCTCGCCGCTTTCCGCGACGCTTGCTGTTATCTCAGCTTCGTTTTTCTGCTCGGGCTCGTGGTGCTGCTGTTTCTGCCGGAGACGAAGGGTCGTCCGTTGCCGGACGACGACATTGCGCCCGCGAAGGCGTGAGCGGTGGCGCGAATCACTTCGTCGCGAAGTTGAGGCAGAGCAGCCTGTCCTCGCTGCGGAGGTAGAGCCGTTTCCCGCTCAGCACGGGCGCGGCCCAGCACGGGTAGTGGAGCTGCGGCGCCTGCCAGCGCGCGATCTCTTCCGACTGCTTCGGGTTGGCTTGGAAGAGGCCGAGCAAGCCGCCTTCGCCGAGCACGATCAATTTTCCATCGGCGAGAATGGCCGAGCCGCGGCCGTACACGGACGGTTGCTTGCTGCTGTGCGACCGCCAGCTTTCGTCACGTTCCCACGCAACTTTGCCGGTCTTGAAATCCACGCAACGAAACGCGGCGTCCGGTTCGTTGCGCCCGCTGAAAGCGTAGAGAAAACCGTTGTGATAAATCGGCGTCGTCCAGTGAATCTCGAGCGAACGTCCAGCCCACGGTTGCGTGAAACTTTTATTGCCCGCCTTGAGATCGAGCAGGAAAGAGCCGACGCCGAAATAGGCCGCCGAACAAAAGACCGAGTTGCCGACCACGACTGGGTTGGCGGCGTTAACCGATTCGTTCACCTGCGCGCGGAACCAGCGGCTGAAATGCACCGCGCCGTTCGTGGGATTGAGCGCGACCAACCCCTGCCGCATCAGCGCGAAGACGACGCGCTCGCCATTCACCGTGGCGGCGACCGGCGTGGCGTAGCTCGCCTGTTTTTCCCACGCGCGCCAGCTCACCTCGCGGTCGCCCGGCCAGCCGATCATCGGCTGACCTTCCCAGTTGTTTTTGCCGACGCTTTGCCAAAGCGTCTTGCCCGTCTTCGCATCGAAGGCGACGACGCCCGAGTTCGGCTGTCCGCCGGTCAGCACAATCAATTTGTCGCCCTCGAGAATCGGCGTGCTGCCGACGCCGAAGAATGCTTCCGGCACATCGAAATCCTTCGACGTGTCGCGCTGCCAGAGCAGCTTGCCGGTTTTCAATTCGAGACAGACCAGCTTGCCCTCGGCACCGAGCGTGTAGCAGTGCTCCGGCGAGAGTAGCGGTGAGCCGCGCGGTCCGTTGTTGTAGCCGAACGGATCGGTGTAGCTCGTGGGATAGCCGTGTTTCCAAACTGGTTTGCCAGTCGCGGCGTCGAAAGCTTCGACGATCTCCTCGTCCTTGATGCGATGATGCAGCACGAGCAGGCCGGCGCGCACGCTCGGCGCGCTGTAGCCGGTGCCGATTTCCTTTTCCCAAATCACGGGCGGACCAAAGGAAGGGAAACGCTCGAGCAATCCCGTCTCGCGCGAAGTGCCGTCGGCGCGTGGGCCGAGGAACTGCGGCCAATCCTCGAGGATCGGCTCGGCGGCGAAGGCGTGTGAGGCCATCAGCGCGCACGCGGTGTGGAGGGCGAGGCGGGAGAAAATGCGGCGGTATGGATTCATGGCGGGTTCAGCGTTTCAGCGTGCTTGGATGATGGGACGAGTTGAGGTCATTATTTCTTCGCGCGTAAATCCACGCAGACCAGCGTGTCGCGGCTGCGGGCGAAGAAGAGGCCGTTGGCGAGCGCCGGATGCGCGCGGGTGTTGAAGGGGAGAATCTGCGCGCGGCCGGTCTCGCGATAACCCTCCGGCGCAGCAGCGGCGCGGACCAGTTCGCCGCGCTCGGTGAGGATGAGCAATTGATCGCCGGCGAGCGTCACGATGCCGGCCTTGAATCCATCACGGCTCCAGCGGAGCTTTCCGGTTTTCAATTCCACGCAGCGGAGCACGCAGCCTTCCTCCTGCCGACCGTCGAAGCCGTAGAGAAAACCGTCGCGGTGCACGCTCGTGGCGTAGTGATTGGAGAGCACGCCGTCTTCGCCCCAGATTTTCACGAGACCGTTCGGCGTGGCGCGCAGCGTGACCGCACCGACGCCGTAGCTGGCCGAGAGGAAGATGAGGTCGTCGATGACGAGCGGCAGCGCGGCGGTGACGGCGGCGTTCATGGCGGGGCGGAAGGGGTGTTGAAATACCGCTTTGCCTGTGGCCGGTTCGAGAACGTGCAACGCACCGCGAGTGAGACAGAAGAGCCGGCGGTGACCCTCGAGATTCGCGGCGACGGGAGAAGAGTAACCGGCTTCTTCCTCGGTGGTTTTCCAGCGAAGCTTTCCCGTGGCGGCATCGAACGTAACAATACCTGCACCTTCCGCGCCGCCGATACTGAGCACGACGCTTCCGTCCTCGACGAGCGGTGAGCAGGCGCGGCCGAAGAAACCTTTGCCGCTTTTGAATTCACGCGCGGTGTCCACGTTCCAGAGCAGCTTGCCGCTGGCGAGGTCGAGGGAGTGCAGCATCCCTTCCGCGCCGAAAACGAAGACGCGTCCGCCGGCGATAGCGGGCGTGGCGCGCGGGCCGGTGTCGAAGCCGTAATCATCCGTGTAGGTCGCCGCGTATTCGAAGTGCCAGAGTTGTTTGCCCGACTTCTCGTCGAGGCAATCAATCGTCTCGCGGTCGCCGAGACGATGGTGCAGGACGAGTTTGCCGCCGGCAACGACGGGCCCGCCGAAGCCGAGGCCGACCTTCTGTCGCCAGACGACGGCTGGGCCTTCCGTCGGCCATTGTGCGACGAGGTTCGTTTCGGGAGAGACACCGTTGCGCGCGGGACCGAGGAGCTGTGGCCAGTCGGCGGCGTGGAGCGGCGCGATGACGACGAGCGCGGCGAGTACCAGTGCAAAGCGAATTGGCGACTTGGAGATCATCGCCGCGACGTTAACGGAAGGGCAGGGATGACGGAAGCGGAAGTTAGCCCATCCCCGCGTATTCCTCATCGGTAATGAGGTCGAGGCCCATCATGAGGTAATCATGCTTGATGGCCTGCATATCCTTCACGTAGTCGGGCAGACAGTAGAGCTGGCTGAAGCCGAGCAGGCTGAACATCTTGATGGCGTTCTCCTGCTTGGCGATGAACTCGGCCTCGACTTTTTCCAAGCCGCTCTGGCGCGCGATCTCGATCAACTCATGCACCAGCAATCGTGCGAGGCCGAGGCCGCGATAGGCGGGATGGGCGTGCACGCTCACGCGGCCCACGTGTCGTTTCCAGCCGCCATGTTGCTGGTGAAGCGTCGCGACGCCGACTACCTCGTCTCCGAAAAAAGCGAGCAGCGGCAGGTTGCGGTCGTAATTGATGGACTGGCACCACTCGTGGATGATTTTCGGATCGGTGACGCGGTTCTTTATGAACATCAGCTCAGGCGCCGGCAGCGCGAGGAAGAAGCGGTGGAACGCTTTCTCATCGCCGGCCTCGAGCGGACGCACGTGGCAGGTCTGGCCGTTCTTCAGCGGGAGTTCCCGCACGTAACCGTCGATGGCGACTTCGAGTGACATAGTTCTTTCTCCGTTCGGTTATTAACCCGTCTCGGCAACAACGTCAGTCGCGGCGAGGCGTATGCGCCGCAGTCGGGGTTGTTCTGGCTCAACCTACTCATGTAAACGCTTTGTTCAAATGAAAAGACGGAAGGCCGCGCAGAATGGATTCCGTTCGATGCCGCCCACAATGCGCATGGACCTCCGCTCCTCCTGTCCTCCCGTCACCGCCGGTCTGGGAAGTTTAAACTAAACAGTTTTTATCCTGAGCCGAGACCGCTAAGAAACCGAACTTCTTTCCCACGGGAGATTGCCACCTTCCCAAAGGTGGCCTTCCTCACTGGCGCAGTGCGCCGGAGCGGTTGTTGGCATTCAACACCACGCTGGGGTCATCGGCGACATGGACCCACACGTGGACGTGCGGTGCGCCGCGCCAATGCCAGACAAACGCGGGGCCTTCCAAGCGCCAGTTGTCCCAGATCTCGTCTTTGCCAAGATCGTCGGCGCGATAAAATGTCAGATGACACTTGTCGAGGCCGCCTTGTTTTTTCAGCGCGGCCACGGCTTCGTCCACGTCGCTTTGACGGAAGGGTTCGAGCAGCAGACGCAGGATTTTTTGCAGATGTTCCTTTTGATCACGCGCCATGTCCGCCACGGCTGCACCGGTGAATTTGCCTTTGGCACCGCGGAAGGCGACCTCGCCCTCATCCGGCGCGGCTGGCAGCAGAGCTTGGTCGCGCAGTTTTCCATCCAACATGCGATAGAGTTTGTTGGCCTCCAACGCCTGATGCCAAAACACGTTGTCGGGGTGCCCGGGCTTTTCATAATAACCGCTGGAGCCTTCGTGTCCGTACATGATGGGCCCGGCGAAGGCGACGTGATCGGCGGAATTGCCGTCGCAGCGGATGGTGCCGTGGCGTCCGGTGAGCACGAATTCGAACTTGCCCGCGCCGGGCGTGCCGAAGATGGCGATGCTCTGCTTGACACCCCAGCCGCCGAGGTCGTCCTTGAATTGCTGGTC
>CAMASG010000073.1 GCA_945860945.1 Akkermansia muciniphila | reverse complement strand
GTCATGATCGTGGCCGGATTGGAATTCACGAGCACGACGCGGTAGCCCTCCTCGCGCAGCGCCTTGCAGGCCTGCGTGCCGGAGTAGTCGAACTCGCACGCCTGGCCGATGATAATCGGGCCGGCGCCGATGATGAGGACGCTGTGAATGTCAGTGCGTTTGGGCATAACAAAAACCGAGGAGACTTAACGGCATTTCCACCAGCTTGTCATCGTCTTTTTGCCATCGATGAATAACGCGATGTAAAATCCTGTGTCGGATGTCCTCGATCCATCCTGTTTATGAAGACGACGGCGCGCACACTTCGTTCTCTTGAACAGCATACTTGCCTCGTACGCTGTCACGCCGCATACTCGCCCCGCTTTTTGTCGGAGAAACAACCACCGCATTTACTATGAGCAAAGCCCCCATCCGTGTCGCAATCACCGGCGCCGCCGGTCAAATCGGTTACTCCCTCCTTTTCCGCATCGCCTCCGGCGCGATGTTCGGCCCCGACCAGCCGGTCATCCTCCATCTCATCGAGATTGAGCCCGCTCTGAAGGCTCTCAATGGTGTGGTGATGGAGCTGCAAGATTGCGCCTTCCCATTACTCAAAGGTGTGGAGCCCACCGCCAGCCTCGATGAAGGTTTCCGCGGCGTGAATTGGGCGCTGCTCGTCGGCTCCGTCCCGCGCAAGGCCGGCATGGAACGCAAGGATCTGCTCGGCATCAACGGTAAAATTTTCACCGGCCAAGGCCAATCCATCGCGAAGAATGCGGCCAGCGATATCCGCACGCTCGTCGTCGGCAATCCGTGCAACACCAACTGCCTCATCGCCATGAACAGCGCGCCTTCCATCCCGCGCGACCGCTGGTTCGCCATGACGATGCTCGACCAGAACCGCGCCAAAACCCAGCTCGCCAAAAAGGCTGGCGCGGACATCACCGCCGTCAGCAACGTCGCCATCTGGGGCAACCACAGCTCCACGATGTATCCTGATTTCCCCAACGCCAAAATCGGCGGCAAGCCCGCGACCGAAGTCATCGGCGATGAAGCGTGGTTCAAAGACACCTTCATTCCCACCGTGCAGAAGCGCGGCGCGGCCATCATCGAGGCGCGTGGTCTCAGCTCCGCCGCCAGTGCCGCGAACGCCGTCGTGGACACCGTCCGCGCGCTCACAAACCCGACGCCGGCCGGCGATTGCTTCAGCGTGGCCGTGTGCACCGACGATTCCTACGGCATCGAGAAGGGCCTGATTTTCAGCTATCCCATCCGCAGCAACGGCGCGAAGTGGGAGATCATCCAAGGCGTGCCGGTGAACGAGTTCAGTCGCTCGAAAATCACCGCCACCGAGAACGAGTTGAAAGAGGAGAAGGCGCTCGTCGCCGACCTCCTCCCGAAGTGATGACTGCGCCTGCGGCATCCGCCGCCAGCGAACTGGCGCGTTACATCGACCACACGCTGCTCAAGCCCGACGCCACCGCGAAGGAAATCGAGCGGCTCTGCGCCGACGCACGCGAGCACCATTTCCACAGCGTCTGCATCAACAGTTCGCGCATCGATTTGGCCTATTCGCTCCTCGATGGTTCGGATGTGAAGGTCTGCACCGTCGTCGGTTTTCCCCTCGGCGCGATGGACTGCGACGCCAAACGTTACGAGACCGAAGTGGCCGCGGACGCCGGCGCGCACGAGATCGACATGGTATTGAATGTCGGCCGACTCAAAGACGGCGATCATCGCTACTGCACGCGCGAGATTCGTGACATCGTCGAAGCCGCCGACGGCCGCCTCGTGAAAGTCATCCTCGAAACCTGCCTGCTCACGCGCGACGAAATCGTCACCGCCTGCAAACTCGTCACCGAGGCACAAGCACACTTCGTGAAAACTTCGACCGGCTTCTCCACCGCCGGCGCAACCATCGAGCACGTGAAACTGATGCGCGAAACCGTCGGCCAACTCGCCGGCGTGAAAGCCAGCGGCGGCATCCGCGACACCGCCGCCGCGATCGCTATGATTAATGCTGGCGCCTCGCGCCTCGGCACCTCCGCCAGCATCGCCATCGTCACCGGCGCAGCCGCGGCGGCGGGAAAATACTGATTCACCGACGCTCGTTGTAGTCGGCCAGCGAATACTTCGTTCGCACCAACTCCCCTGCCCGCTCGTTCAATTCGCAATCCGGCACGAACGGCTCCCATTTCACCGACGACGCCCAATCGAGCCCGGCCACATCGCACATCGCGTGCTGCCAGTCGGCTTTCGCGATTTGCAGCAACGGCGGTTGCAGCGAGCCTTGGATGAGCAGTCCGCTGCGATTCCGTCGCTGCGCGGCGCCAGCGATTTTCCGTCCGTGCCAAAGCAAATCAAACTTCTCGTGACCGACAAAACATTGGCCGGCCAATTCCTTCCGGCAACAGGCCGCGAGTTCCGTCTTCACATCCAAACGCCCGAAAGCCGCACCAATCCATTCGTGCGCACGGCGATAACTTTCGCTGGCGGAAAGTTCGGCCCACGAATGCGTCGGTGGAAAAACGAGGCTGTAAGTCCAATCCGCATCGTGCGGCACAATCCCGCCGCCCGTCGGTCGGCGCACGAGCGGACGCAACTGCGTGGCACTCGCCACATCCGCGAATCGCTGCGAGTAACCGAACGATGCGGCGCGCTCGCTCCACGCGTAGAAACGCAACACGGGCCGAGCCAGGCGGGCGGCGTGCTCCAACAGCGCTTCATCCAACGCCATGTTGAAGGCAGCAGCGCCTTCGCCGGATTGGAGCAGCAACCACGTTTCAGCCATTGCGGGCATCATCGCGGAATTGTCGGAGAACGGAAGTGCGGAAAGCGCCTTCTACTTCGCCACGCCGATACGCGGGCAATGTTGGCGAAGCTCGCACTGCTCGCAGTCGGGCTTGCGTGCGGCGCAGCGACGGCGGCCGTGCCAGATAAGCCAGTCGCTGAAGAGCGTCCACTCGGCGCGCGGAATCAGCTTCATCAACGCCTGCTCGACTTTCACCGGCTGCGTCTCGCGCGTGAGGCCGAGCCTCACGGAGAGGCGGCCGACGTGCGTGTCCACGACAACGCCATCATTGATTCCGTAGGCGTTTCCGAGAACGACGTTGGCCGTTTTACGCCCGACGCCGGGCAACGCCACCAACTCGTCCATCGTGCGCGGAATTTGGCCGCCGTGTTTTTCAATCAGAAGATGGCAAGCGGCCTGAATGTTCTTCGCTTTGTTGCGATAGAGACCAATACGCCGGATGTCGTTGGCGAACGTCTCCGGTTCCGCCTGCGCGTAGTTGGCGGCGGTTTTGTATTTCGCGAAGAGGGCGGCGGTGACGATGTTCACCTGCTTGTCCGTACACTGCGCAGAGAGGATGGTGGCGATGAGCAGTTCGAGCGAGCTGGAATGATTCAGCTCACAGTGCGCGTCGGGATAAGTCTGCCGCAGCCCGGCGATGATCTTCCCAATTCGGACAACTTTGGCGGCTTGCGACTCGCGCGGCATTACACCAACTCCGGCGCGGTGAAGTTCTCGGACGGCTTGTAAAGCGGCGTGCCGTCGCGCGCTTCGGGATACTCGAAAACCTTGCCCTCGAAGTTGCGGATCACGACGCGATCGTGGTTGCGGCTGAGAACGTAGGCGGGGCTCACGGGAACTTTTCCGCCGCCGCCGGGGGCATCAATCACATACTGCGGCACGGCGTAACCGGTGGTGTGGCCGCGCAGTGACTGCATGATTTCAAGCCCGCGCCGCACGCTCGCGCGCAGGTGAGCCGAGCCGGCGATGAGGTCGCACTGGTAAATATAATACGGGCGCACGCGACACATCAGCAGCTTTTGCACGAGCGCCTTCATCACGACCTCGTCGTCGTTCACATGGCGCAGCAGCACGGATTGATTACCGAGCTGGATGCCCGCATCCGCAAGACGGCCGAGCGCATCGCGCACCTCGGTGGTCAATTCGCGCGGATGATTCGTGTGAATGCTCACGAAGAGCGGATGGAATTGACGAAGCATCGCGCAGAGCTCGGGCGTGATGCGTTGCGGCAGGAAAATCGGGATGCGCGTGCCAATGCGGAGGAACTCGACGTGCGGGATGGCGCGGAGGCGGGAGAGAAGATTCTCGAGCTTTTCATCGCTGAGCAGCAACGGATCGCCGCCCGAGAGGAGCACGTCGCGGATGGCCGGCGTCTTCGCGATGTACTCAATCTGTTTGTCGAACTGCGGCTGGAAATCGTAGCCGCTGGCGTTGCTCACGAGCCGCGAGCGTGTGCAGTAGCGGCAATAGGATGCGCAACGGTCGGTGACGAGAAAAAGGACGCGATCCGGGTAGCGATGAACGAGTCCGGGCACGGGCGAGTGCGCATCTTCGCCGCACGGATCGCTCATTTCCCACGGCGCGGTGTTCGTTTCCTCGCCGCGCGGGATGACTTGTCGGCGGATGGGGCAGTTCGCGTCGTCTCGGTCGATGAGGTTGAAAAAGCACGGCGTGATCGCCATCGCCAGCTTCGTGTCGGCAAGCTGCACGCCGGCGCGTTCCTCGTCCGTAAGCCCGGGCAGCAGCTTCTCCAATTGCGCGAGGTTCGTGACGCGGTTCTTGAGCTGCCAACGCCAGTCACGCCAATCGGCATCAGACACATGGGGCCACGGACCCCGACCAGCGGAATGAAACTGCTTCAGCCTTTCGGGGCTGGGGGAGTGTGGCGAACAACTGCTGTCGTCTGGCTGTTGCGACATCTGGGCGAACTATAAGTGACGATGAAAGGCTGTCAAGGTGCCGGCACGGGCGTATTGACCGCTCCGGGCGCGACGATTTTCGCGGAGGCGGGGGCGTACTTGCGGAAATCGCCGAGGATCACGTCGAGCACATCGAGCTGCTTCCGCGCCTCATTCACCGCGGCGACGGACGAAGGCGCGAGTTGGCCGCGCGGCCCTTCGATGCCCGCTGAATCGCGCTGGCGCAGGTAGCCGAGAATGGTCACGCGATAATCATTCATCAGACGCGCGAGATCCGGCGGCGAATTGAGCTGGAGCAATTGAATCTGACTGGCGGCGCGCTGCAGCAACGCTTTCTGCGCCGGATACTCCGCCTTCTCCAACACCTCTTGCAGCCGCAGTCGCGCGAGCTCTGCGGGAGCTGTCGCCACCGGCTGCACCTCCATCGGGAGCTGCAGAATCTCGTCGAGCCGCGCAAGGCTGGCGTCGTGCGACCACTTCGCGAAGCGGTCGCGGTTGCCGAAGTTCAGAGTCGCGAGGCTCCACCATTTCTCGACGTCGAGCATCGTGCCGAACTGCGTGCGATGCGACTCGATGAAAGCGAGTTGGCTGTTCCAATAGCGCGGCAGACGCGCGATGAACTCCCTCAACTGCGCGCGCCCTTCCGGCAACGCGAGCAACTGCGCGACAAACACCTGTGCGCTGGCTTGATACACGGGCCAGCCTTCGCCGGAAACCTGTTGCGTAGAAGGCAGGCTGAGGTCGGAGAACGAATACGGCGACTGCTTCATCAGCACCGAGCGCGCGGTTTGGAACGCATCCGGCGCGATGGATTCGTAGGTCTGGCGCGTGCGCGGCTGCGGCACGAGCGTCGGCCCGCCGCCCATCAGCACCTGCGCGGTCAATCCTTCCACGAGCCACACGGGCAACTCCGCCGCGCGCGGTCCGGCCTGGCGGTTCGCCATCTCCTGCAACAACGCTTGCACCACGGCGCGCGTCAGTTGGTCGGCGTCGAGACGGTCGTGCAAATCTACCTGATACTGCCACGCGTCGGTGAACCGGATGTTCTGCACGAAGACCGGCGTGGTTCCCGGTGTGGCGGGGTGGAGGATGAAAAAGATTTTGCCGCTCCACCGGTCCTGCGCACCGAGTTCGCGCAAGAGCGATTCCTTGACGCGCTCAGCGAGAATCGCCAGCGACCCCGGATCGAGAGAAATCAGATTGGTGCTGGCCGGAATCGGCGCAGACGCGCGAGGCATTCCTTCCGCCGTCGCACTCGCGAAGAACTGTCGCGTGACGCTCTGTATCGAACGCGAGGCGGCGTTCACGGGCTCCGCCATCAACGCCACAATGAACGCCAGCGCCAGCCACAAACCGACACGCCAGCCACAAATGGCGCGCGTCCGGTTTTGGGTGGTGGCGTTCATCACGTTCAACTGGCTGCAGGTTTGGACGGAGCCGCCGCAGGTTTGCTCTCCGATTTACCGCTGGAGGCCGGCGTGCTCGGCGTGCTCGGCGTGCTCGGTGCGCTTGGCGTGGCGGGGGAACTGCCGGCCGAATCTTTCTTCGCCGACGTTTTGTAACCCGAACTGCGGTAATCGGTGATGTAGAAACCGCTCCCCTTGAAAATCAGGCCCGCGCCACCGCCAATCGCGCGGCGCACCTTCCCCTTCCCCCATTTCTTCTTCGGGCAGAGATCCTTCGGGCAAACCTTCAGAGGCTCGGCGCTCATGGACTGGAACTGCTCAAAACCTTCCCCACACTTCCCGCAAATATATTCGTAAGTCGGCATACTTCGCCCTCATTGATAACAAACCCTGACGGAGCGTCAAGAAACCGTACCGCCACGGCAAACGTATTGTCATCCGCGAACGCCGCGCGTAAGCTGCGCCTCCACGTTATGACACGCCAGCAAGTGCTCGACCTCTACTTCATGGAGTCCCGTTTCAAGCTCGTCGAGATTGCCGCCTTTCTCGACCGCGTGGAGCGCGCCAAAGGCCCCGCCGACTTCCGCCTCGCCGCCTTCCGTAAAGCGATGAAAGAACTCAACGGCAAGAAACTGGGACGCGCCAAGAAAGTCCTGCTCTCCTTTAGCGATCCGACGACGAAACCGATTGCCAAAGCCCACGGCAAAGGCGCCACCGGCGCGTGGCCGGGCAAGTAACAACCTTTCACCGATTACCGTTTCATGCGCTACATCGAACCCCACGGCCACATGGTCAGCCGCACGACGGATGACTATCAGGACATGGTCACCGCCGGCTGCGCGGCTGTTTGCGAGCCTGCTTTCTGGGCCGGATACGACCGCAGCGGCGTGCAGGGCTTTCATGATTATTTCTGCCAACTCACGGATTACGAGCCGAAGCGTGCCGCGAAATTCGGCCTGCCGCATTACGCTTGGCTCTGCATCAATCCGAAGGAGTCCGAAGATGTGAAGCTCGCCGAGGAAGTCATCGGCATCATCCCCGAGTTCATCGATAAGCCGAACGTGCTCGGCATCGGCGAGATTGGTTTGAACAAGAATTCGCGCAACGAAATGAAGGTGCTCGAGATGCACGTGGACCTCGCCGCGCGCACGAATTCGCTCATCCTCGTCCACACGCCGCACCTCGAAGACAAGCTCAAGGGCACGCGACTCATCCTCGATGTACTCAAGAGTGACAAGCGTATCCGCCCCGAGCGTTGCATAATCGATCACGTCGAAGAACACACCGTGCAACGGGTGCTCGACGCCGGTTTCTGGGCCGGCATGACGCTGTATCCCGAGAGCAAATGCAGCCCCGCGCGCGCCATCGACATCATCGAGAACTACGGCGCCGAGCGACTCTGGATGAACAGCGCGTGTGATTGGGGCGTGAGCGTGCCGCTCGCCGTGCCGCGCACGGCCTTGGAAATGCGCCGACGCGGCCACAGCGCGGAGTTCATCGACCAGATGATTTTCCAGAACCCCGCGCGCTTCATGAGCCAGTGTCCGAAGTTCAATTTGCCGGCCTGATTTTTCTCTCCGCGTCGCGGCCCTTTTGCGTTTAAGTTCCTGTTAGCATGAAACTGAACCACGGCCTTCATCTCGCTTACTGCACGAACATCCATCGCGGCGAGTCGTGGGCGCAGACGTTCGATGCGCTCCAGAAATACACGCTCGCCGTGCGCGACCGCGTCTCCGCCGGCCGCCCTTACGCCATCGGCCTGCGCCTCGGTGCGGATGCCGCGCGCGAGTTGAGCGACAAGACGACGCTCGCCGCCTTTCGCAAGTGGCTCGACAAGGAGAACTGCTACGTTTTCACGATCAACGGATTTCCCTACGGCCGCTTCCACGGCGCGCGTGTGAAGGAGCAGGTGTATGCGCCGGATTGGACCACGCGCGAGCGGGTCGATTACACGAACCTCCTCTTCGATCTGCTCGCCGAGATCGTCCCCGCCGGCGTCGAGGGGAGCGTCAGCACCGTGCCGGTCTCCTACAAGGAGTTCATCAAGGACGAACGGCAAGTGGCCGAATGCCGCGCGAACCTCTGGCGCTGCGTCGAGCACATCGAACGCGCCAGTCGCGCCTCCGGCAAGACCCTGCATCTCGGTCTCGAGCCCGAGCCGCTTTGTTATCTCGAGACCACGCCGGAGACGGTGAAGTTCTTCGAGCAGATGCGGCACGACCGTCCCAACGACCTGCGTCTCGATGAACATCTCGGCGTGAACTACGACTGTTGCCATCTCGCTGTCGAATTCGAGAACCCCGCCGAAGCACTCGGCCGGTTGCTCCAGCATCGGATCAAGATCAGCAAGATTCACCTCAGCTCCGCCCTCAAACTCTGGCCCACGCCCGACGCTCGCAGCGCGCTCAAATCGTTCGCTGACGATATTTATTTCCATCAAGTCATCTCACGCACGAACGGCGGCCCGCTCGCGCGCCACAAGGATCTCGATGTGGCCCTCATCCACGCCACCGCGCACGCGCCCGTCGCCGGCGAGGAATGGCGCATTCATTTCCATGTGCCGCTCCACCAGCGGCCGGCCGAGCATTTCGACACCACGGCCGATCATCTCCTCGGCGTGCTCGACCTCGTCCGCCAGCAGCCGGGCCTCTGCTCGCATTTCGAGATGGAGACCTACACGTGGGAAGTGATGCCCGGCGTCATGAAGAACCGCAGCGTGGTGGACCAACTCGTGCACGAATACGAGTGGACCCTCGGCGAATTCGCGCGGCGCGGATTCAAGCCGGAATGAAGATGCGCCATCGCACGAGGAACCTTTCATGAGACACGGATTCCACGAATCTCCGCCAATTCATCCCTGCCAATCCGCGCGATCCGTGTCATAGCTTCGGGTCGTTAACCTCTGTTTATCCGTGGCTAAAATAACCTCCACCCTCCGCGCGCTGCTCCTCCTCGGCCGCGTCTCGAACCTCCCCACCGTCTGGTCGAACTGCCTCGCCGGCTGGCTGCTCGGCGGCGGAGACTGGCGCGCGCTGGCGACCGATTGGCAACCGCTCGCACTGCTCCTCCTCGGCGCCACGCTCCTCTACACCGGCGGGATGTTCCTGAACGACGCCTGCGACGCCGACTTCGACCGCGCCCATCGCCCCGAACGCCCCATCCCATCCGGTGCCATCAGCGAAGTCGCCGTCTGGCGCATCTCCATCGGCCTGCTCGCCGTCGGGATGCTTTGCCTCGCCCTCTTCGGCTCTACGACGGCCCTGCTCGCACTCGCCCTTTTCAATTCCATCCTCGCCTACGATTTCCTCCACAAACGGATCGCGTGGTCGCCGCTACTCATGTCCCTCTGCCGGCTTCTCCTCTACCTCGTTGCCGCCTCCACCGCGCAAGGCGTGAACGGCACCGTGCTCTGGAGCGCACTCGTCCTCGCCGCGTACGTCACCGGCCTGAGCTACGTCGCCAAGCGCGAGACCGTGCCGGGGGTAATCCGCTTCTGGCCGCTCGCCCTCCTCGCCTTGCCCATACCCCTCGCCCTGCTGCTGAACGACGGCTCGCTGCAGCGGAACGCCCTCATCCTCTCCGCCGTGATGGCCCTCTGGGCCACGCGCTCCCTGCGCGGCACCTTCTGGAGCGCTGAACGCAACATCGGCGCGACCGTCTCCGGCCTGCTCGCCGGCATCGTGTGGGTGGACCTCCTCGCCGTCTGCTTCGTCCCCGCCCCCCTCGGCGCAGCATTCGTCGCCCTCTTCCTCCTCTCGCTCCTCGCCCAACGCTTCGTCCCAGCGACCTGACCCCCTCCGCCTGACTTATAGCGGTTAATAATAAATCCGCATTCAGATGGGCTAACCCCGTCTTAAAATGCGTTTGATAATTCAGCTTAAACTCTGATTGAAGGCTCCCGCCTTCGACAAAAATCCCAGTAGGTTCGGAGTCAAACTCGCAACCCGTCATTGAACAAAGCGGTTGGCGTCGCTAGTTTAGCTGAGGAAGTGCGGAGTCTGTCCGCGATTGGATTTATTTATGAAACGACTGAGCAACGGACAAATCACTCACTTGAAGGTGCTGGCGCAACGCATCAACGCGACCGTCCACGTCGGCAAGGCGGGCGTGAGCGAGGCGTTCTTGAAGGGGTTCGAGGAGGCGCTCATCGGGCAGGAGTTGGTGAAGGTGCGCTTCTCGGAATTCAAGGATGAGAAGAAAACCCTCGCGGCGCAGATGGCTGAGAAGACCGGCGGTGAGCTGATCTGGATCGTCGGCCACATCGCGGTCTTCTACCGCGAAAATTCCGACTCGGCCAAACGCAAGATCACCTTCCCCTCGGCGCTCACCCGCCCGCCCCACGGCGATCCGGCGTACCGTTGAGCGGAGAAAATCCTTCCCAAGCCGCACCGAGCGACTAGGCTCACGGTGACCACTGTTCGCGCGGCGCACTCTTTTCTGCGCACGCGGATGTGGCAAACCATCACCGCCATGCAACGAATCGCATCCCTCGTCGGCGCCGCCTTCGGGCTCTTCGCCTCCACCGCCACGCTCACCGCCCAAGCGCCCGCCGCGAAGCCCGCCATCCGAGCCGGCTTCGCCGAGCGCGATATCACGCCCGCCCTCGGGATGGAACAGCCGGGCGGTTACGGCAAGTCTTTCCACAAAACGCTGCACGACCCGTGCAAAGTGCGCGCGGCGGTGTTCGATGACGGGCGCACAAAGGTCGCGCTCGTCGGCACGGACACGCTGGTGATTCCGCGTGCCCTCGTGCTCGCCGCGCGACGGGAGATCCAAGCGAAGTGCGGCATCGAAGCGGTGATGGTCGGCGCGTCGCACTCGCACTCCTCTGGCCCCACCGGCATGGTGCAACCGGGCGAGTTCGATCACGCCAGCGAACTTGTGAAGAAGCTCGCCTACGAGAAATCCTCCTGTGCGGAAGCCGGTTTTCTCAAGCACGTGCAGGCCCAGATTGTCGCCGCCGTCTGCGCCGCGCACGATGCACGCACCGTGGCCAAAGTCGGTTTCGGTTCCGGCCACGAAGATAAAGTTGGTTTCAACCGCCGTCTGCGGATGAAGAACGGTCTCTCCTTCAGCCACCCCGGCAAAGGCAATCCCGACGTGCTCGAATACGCCGGCCCCATCGATCCGCAGGTCGGCGTCATCGGCGCGTGGGGCGCGGACGGCAAGTTGCTCGGCGTCATCGTCAACTACGCCTGCCACGCCACGACCAACCCCGGCGGCATCTCGGCCAACTGGATTTATTATCTCGAGCAAACGATCCAAGGCGCACTCGGCACGAAGGTGCCCATCGTCTTTTTGCAGGGCGCCAGCGGCGACATCACGCAGGTGGACAACCTCGATCCGCGCGTGAACCCGCCTGCCGAGAAATGGGCGCACCATGTCGGCGGCCGCGTCGGCGCCGAGGCGGTGAAGGTTCTCCTCACCATCGAGACCGGCACCAACGTGGTGATTGATGCGCGCACGAAAGTTTTGAACATCAAACGCCGCACGCCCGCGCCCGACAAACTGAAGGCCGCGCTCGAACTGGTACAGAAGAGCGAGAAGGACGTCGGCGCGAGTGAATGGACTTTCGCCAAGGAAACCGTATTGCTCGACGCGCTCATCGCGAAGGATCCCGCCGTCGAAGTGGAGGTGCAGGCGATTCAAGTCGGCCCCGCGGTGTTCGTCAGTAACCCCGCTGAGTATTTCGTCGAGTACGGCCTCGACATCAAAAAGGGCAGCAAGTTCCCGCTCACATTCCCCGTCGAGCTCGCGAATGGCAGTGTCGGCTACGTGCCGACCGAGGAGGCGTTCGGGCCGAAAGGCGGCGGCTACGAAACGCGCCTGACCAGCTACAGCAACCTCGAGATCAACGCCGGTCGGCAGATCGCCAACACGGGTATCGCGCTGGCGAACCAGATGGCGCCCGGTCAGATTTTCGACCGGCCGAAAGCGCCCGTCGGCAAGCCGTGGACTTACGGCAACGTCCCGCCGGAGTTGAAGTGATGTGCGAGTTGCTCCACTCCGCCTTTCTCCAGAAGCTCACTAATATGAACAGTACCTATCGCACGTTCATCGCCATCGCCGGATTGAACCTGCTCGCGATCGCTCACGCCGCCGAACCGACTGCTTGGCCAGCGTTGGAGTGGAAGAAAGCTGCGCCGTCTCCTTTCGCGCGCGTCGAATCGCCGACCGCCGTCGTGGCGGGCAAGCTCTACTTGTTCGGCGGCTTCACCGAGGCGCTGCAAGCCTCGAACCAATTGGACGTTTACGATCCAGCGACTGACGCTTGGACGCGGCTGAAAGATATGCCGACGCGGGTCACACACCTGAATCCGGCCACGGACGGACAGACCATTTGGTTCGCCGGCGGTTTCAAAGGCAAACACCCCGGACCGGTCACGGCTGAGGTGTGGAAATATGACGTCGCTTCGGACGCTTGGAGCGCTGGCACGCCGCTGCCGGAGCCTCGCGCGGGCGGCGGACTGGAGGTCGTCGGACGCAAGTTGCATTATTTCGGCGGTTACAAAGCCGATCGTCAAACGGATGCGAGTGAGCACTGGAGCTTGTCGCTCGACGGAGGAAAAGCGTGGCAACGGGAAGCGGACCTACCCGATCCGCGCGGGCATGTGAGCGCTGCGGTGCTCGACGGGAAGCTGTATGCGCTGGGCGGCGATCATGGCCACGACAAGACGCAGATTGATGTCAGCTCCTGCCAGCGGTTTGATCCCGCCACAAAAAAATGGACCGCGATCGCCAGCCTGCCCGATGGCCGCAGTCATTTTGAATCGAGCACCCTTATCCATCAGGGGCGGATTTTAATCGTGGGCGGACGCTGCAATCAGTCCAAGCCGCTGCGCAATGTGGT
>CAMASG010000072.1 GCA_945860945.1 Akkermansia muciniphila | reverse complement strand
AACGGACAGCCGCTCGTCAGCCCCAAGCTCATCCGCTTCCACGAGCTGACCGAGGACGAATACTTCTGCACCGAAGACGGCGCGAAAGCGGGCGTGACCTTCGAGAACACCAGCGAGACCGAGCCGCTCGTCTGCCTCCGCTACTTCGGTCCTGAGGTGAACCCGAACGCCCCCGCGATGGGCGCGTATCGGAAGAACAAGTTCTAACGCAATCGCTGGCGAGACGATTCAGAGCCGCGCGGGCAGTTCATCTGCACCGTGCGGTTTCGTTTTCTAAAGCCCTTCAGTTCCCTGTTACCAACAAGGGCCGTCTGAAGTTTTTCTAAAAACCATTCGCCATCTCGATGCGAGCCAGCGAAACTGCTTGGCTGATGCAGTCACTTGCCACATCGAATCCGGACAACGAAGCGACGCCACCCGCGCCCGTGGCGAGGGCGATCACCGAACCAGATTTCTCCGGCACGCCGCAGCCCATCGGGCAGTGGACGGAACGCGCTGGGTTTCCACACTGTACGCTGGGGGTTTACGTCAGCATCCACGGCTTTGCGGGTGTGGTTGTCGAAATCATCAACCAATCCATCAAAGTGCAGTCGCCCGATGGCGATGCGCAGCGGTTCAATGCCAATCGCCTCAAGACGCTTTTCGCACCGCCGGACCGCACGATGCCCGAGCCTCAAATGTTGTCCGTCGAGCGACCCAGTCGCGTCGCCGCCTCGCGCCCTGCAGATGACGAGACGGAGCTACCGCCGCGTGTGCACATCACGGAGCCGGATTTCACCGCGCCGGTTCGCGCGATTCGAGTTTACGCGGGCCAGCCGGATTTTCCGCAGTGCGCCTTCGGCAAGCATGTGGACATCCCCGGCTATGAGGGCGTGGTGGTGGAGATCGTGAAAGGCTCGATTAAGGTTCAGTCTTCAACCGGCGCAATCCGCAGCTACAACACCGACACCATGCGGAAACTGTACGGCGCGATTTGAGCGGTTGCCGAAAACGTCCGACGCCGTTTATTCTTTTCGCGCACGATGTCACAAAAAGTTGCACCCACCACCGGCGACGCGAGCGGTTCGCCGTCCACAAATGAAAGCATCGCGGCCCGCCTCAAGGCCGCCACGGAATTGCTGGAGCAGGTGACGTGGAACCGTGATTTGCTCGAGGCGTTGTCGCTCGAAGATCGCAAGCGATTGTTCGCCGTGGCGGGCGAAATCTACAGTCCGGATGTGCAGAAGCAGCGGCGGTTGACGAAGGTTCGCGCGCGGCAGCGCAAGGTGGATAAGATTCAGCGCGCGCAGGCGAAGCTCAATGAAACCGGCATCCGCAAGCTGCGCCGCGAAAAAGTGTTCACCACGCCGAACGTCTTTCCGCCGGTGGGATTTCAGCAGCAGGAGGTCACGGGCGACGCAGAGTTTCGCGAGTCGGTCGAGCCGCAGAATTGCTACGTCTGCAAACAGGATTACTCGACGATCCACCACTTCTACGACCAGCTCTGCCCGGCGTGCGCGGAGCTGAACTTTCTCAAGCGCACGGAGACGGCGGATCTGCGTGGGCGCGTGGCGCTGCTCACCGGCGGGCGCGTGAAGATCGGCTATCAGGCGGGCATCAAGCTGCTGCGCGCGGGCGCGACCGTCATCGTGAGCACGCGGTTCCCGCGCGACTCGGCGCTGCGTTACTCGGCGGAGCCGGACTTTAAAGACTGGGGCCATCGGCTCGAAATCTTCGGCTTGGATTTGCGCCACACGCCGAGCGTGGAGGCGTTCTGTCGGCACTTGCTCACCACGCGCGAGCGGCTGGATTTCATCATCAACAATGCCTGCCAGACGGTACGCCGACCGCCTGATTTCTATCAGCACATGATGGAGCGCGAGACGGCGGCGCTCACCGCGATGCCCGAGGCCGCGCAGCATTTGCTCGGCGCTTACGAAGGCTTGCGCGGTTATCACATGCTGCCGGAAGGCGACGCGCTCGTGGCGCAGCGGAAGATGTCGACGATCGCGGGCCTCACGCACGCGGCGGAGTTGTCGCAGGTGCCGTTGCTCGCGGATGAATTGGCCGCGCAGCAGGATTTGTTTCCCGAAGGCCGGCTCGATCAGGATTTGCAACAGGTGGATTTGCGCGAGCAAAACTCGTGGCGGATGCTGATGGCCGAGGTCTCCTCGGTCGAGTTGCTCGAAGTGCAATTGATCAACGCCGTCGCGCCGTTCGTGCTGAACGCGCGCCTCAAGCCGCTGATGCTTCTCACGCCGGAACGCGACAAACACATCGTCAACGTCTCGGCCGTCGAAGGGCAGTTCTACCGGAAGTTCAAGACCACGCGCCATCCGCACACGAACATGGCGAAGGCCGCGCTGAACATGATGACGCGCACCGCAGCGGCGGATTATCACGCCGACGGCATCCACATGAACGCGGTGGACACAGGCTGGGTGACCGACGAGGATCCGGCGCACATCGCCGAGCGCAAGGTGAAGGATCATCAGTTCCATCCGCCGCTGGACATCGTGGACGGCGCGGCGCGCATCGTGGACCCAATCATCGCCGGCTTCAATACAGGCGAGCATGTGTATGGTAAATTCCTGAAGGACTACCGACCGACGGATTGGTGAGCGGGAGAAAAACAGTTCGCGCGCACGCTCGGGATTTGATTCGCACCGCTTTTGATTTGTGAACAAGAAGGACGTCATCCAGAAGATTCTCACCCACCTCGCGGGCGAACTGGAGCTGTACACTCGCGCCGCGCGCGCGGCCTTCGCCGAGGCGACGGACGAGCAGAGCCGCTCTGAGAGCAAGTACGACACGCGCGGATTGGAGGCCTCGTATCTCGCGCGCGGACAGGCGCGGCAGGTGGCCGAGACCGAGGAATCGCTCCGAGTGTTCAAGACGCTCGGAACCCGCGTGCTGGGTCCGGGCGAACCGGTGGCGATCGGCGCGTTGGTGGAGTTGGAGGGGCGCGGCGAACGCGCGTTTTATCTCATCGGCTCGCGCGCGGGCGGCACGGAGGTGGAGGTGGACGGCCACGAAGTACTGGTGCTCACGCCCGAATCACCGCTCGGCGCGCAGTTGATGGGCCGGCACGCGGGTGACCAACTCAAGCTCACCCTCGCCGGAAAGCGACACGAGCACCGCGTCGTGTCGGTGTCGTAAGCGGACGGCGAAGCCGCCCTTCGCTACAGTGCAGGGTTAGGCCTTATGGTCATCATGCCAGACTGATCGAATCGCTGCCTCGACCTTATCGTGCAATCCAGCGCGTGGGCCAACGAACAGAATCAGGAAGCGGTCGAAATCATACGAATCAAACGCGGTGTTCATCAGGCCGAAGAAGATGATACTCTCAACGGACTCGTCTTTGTGGGAGGTGGTCATCGTGAACGCCTCGTCCGATGGCGTGTAGCTGGGATCACTCTCAATACAAGCAGTGTCCAGTCCCAACTCCCAATCGTCGCAGGCGTGCCCCGCAAAGAGACCGTAGCGGCAGCCGGAGGAAAAGAGAGCGCGAGTCATTTCCTGCCGTTCGGCATCCGTGACGGTTTCATCGTTTGAGAATACGATGGCGACATAGCGACGATTAGGAAATGGTGGCTCGAAAATGAACGGGCGCTCAATCTGGTGAAGCCAGACCTCCTTGCCGTCTCTCGTTATGAGATGCTCCATTCCTGCCGCCCGTCCTCAGCTCAGCCCCTTCACTTCCCAGCCTTTGCGATACGTGCGGCGGACGTATTGATTCGCCTCCTTCACGTTCTTGAATGTCAGCGCTTTCGCGTCCCATTCCAGCGTGGTCTTTGGAAAACGCGAGGCGATGCCGCCGAGCAGGATGGTCTCGGTGAGCGGGCCGGCATAGTCGAAGTTCGCGGAGGTCTTGCCATTCCCGCGCACGGCTTCGACGAAGGAATGCCAGTGGTTCACGGGGTCGAGCTTCGGCAGAACGAAGTCCGTGTAGTTCTCGGCCGGCAGCAGGATGGGCTTGCTCACGTGCGGCAGGATCATCACGCCTTTCGTGCCGATGAAGATGGAGCCTTGGTCCGGCTGCTTCACGGTCCCGAGTTGCGCGAGAATCTCCGCGGGCGGGCGCTGGCTGCCGTCATACCAGACGACTTTGACGGTCGGTCCGTCTGTGAACGGCGTGCCGGGGAAGACGTAGTGGACGATGGCGTCGTTGGCCCAATTGTGCGCGGTGGGCTGCGGTCCCTCGCTGCGGACGGTGAGGGGCGCGGTGACGCCGAGCGCTTTGAAGACGGGGTCGTAGATGTGGCAACCCATGTCGCCAAAGGTGCCGGTGCCGAAGTCGAGGCGCTTGCGCCAATTGCCGGGATGGTAATAGCCGCCGCCGATGAAGGGGCGCGCCTCGGCGGTGCCGAGCCAGAGGTCCCAGTTCAAATTCTCCGGCACGGGATCGCTCTTGTCCGGGCGCGCCGCGCTGTCGCCCCACTTCTTGCTGCTCCAAGTGTGGACTTCCTTGATCTTGCCGACCACGCCGCTCTGCACCAGTTGCACCGCGACGCGATACTCGTAACTCGAATGGACTTGGATACCCATCTGCGTGACGAGCTTCTTCTCGCGCGCCACCTCCGTAAGCCGGCGCGATTCATAGACATCGTGGGTGAGCGGTTTCTGTCCGTAAACGTGCAGGCCGAGCTGCATCGCGGCCATCGCCATCGGCGCGTGCATGTGGTCCGGCGTGGAGACGTTCACGCAATCGAGGTTCTTGTGCTCCTTGTCGAGCATCTCGCGCCAATCTTGATACACCTTGAGGTCGGGGAACCGCTTCTTCGCGGAGTCCGCGCGCGTGACATCCACGTCGGCGACGGCGACGAACTTCACGGACTTGTGATTCGTGATCGCGCCCCAATCCGCGCCCGCCATACCGCTCGCGCCGAAGCTGGCGTGGCGGACGGTTTCGAGCGGGGAGGCCGCGAGCAGATCGCTCGTGATGAACGGCGCGACGAATCCGGCGGCACCGAGTTGCTTGAGAAACGAACGACGAGGGAGTTGGGGCGTGTGTGCGAGTGGCTTCATGGTGCGCGGATTTTAGCCACGCACGGAACGCGGAGCAAACACGGATTTAACGGAAGTGAAGGCGCGAACGCCAGCGGCCGCAGATTTACGTGACGCTCACCACGGCTTTGATCACGCCGGTCTCGGGCTTGGTCCAGCTCGGGAAGACGCCGATTACCTCTTCGAAGCCGGCCTGATGCGTGATCCACGGGTGCGTGTTGATCTGGCCGTCCTCGATGAGCTTGATGATGCGCGTGAAGTCGCCGGGCAGCGCGTTGCGGCTGGCGCGGATGTCCAGCTCGCGACGGTGCAGCGCGGGGGCTTGTAGAAAGCTGATCTCCGATTGCGTGATGCCGACGTAAATGAGCCGGCCTTTGAACGCGCAATAGCTCAACGCGTGCGCCATCGATTTGTTGCTGCCCGTGGCGTCCACGACCACATCGGCGAGCTGGCCGTTGGTGAGTTCGCCGAGGCGCTTCAACTCGTCGCCATCGCCCTTCGTGAGAATCGTGTCGGGCACGCTCATCGTCTCGCGCACGAACGCGAGCCGCTGCTCGTTCATGTCCATCACGATGGTCCGCGCGCCGGAGAGTTTGGCGAACTCGATGACCGAGAGGCCGATCGGCCCCGCGCCGATGACGAGCACGGCCTCGCCGGGCTTCGGTTCGCCGCGATTGATCGCGTGGCAACCGATGGCAAGCGTTTCGACAAGGGCGAGTTGATCGAAGGAAAGTTTCTTGGACGAATGCAGTTTGCGCGCAGGGAGAATCATCCGCTCGGTCATGCCTCCGTCGCACATGACGCCGAGGGTTTTATTCGTCTCGCAACAATTCGTGAAGCCGCGCCGGCAGGTGTAGCAGTGGCCGCAGTTGATGTAGGGCTCGACGGAACAGCGGTCGCCGGGCGCGACATTCGTGACGCCCGCGCCGACGGCGAGCACCTCGACGCCGAGTTCGTGGCCGGGGATGCGCGGGTAACTGAAGAACGGCATCTTGCCGAGGTAGCCGGAAATGTCCGTGCCGCAAATGCCGATGCGATGAACGCGGAGGAGGACTTCGCCAGCGGCGGGCGCGGCGGGTTCGGCGATGTCGATGCGCTGCCACTGCTGCGGTTTTTCGAGTTGAAGGGCTTTCATCGGGAGGCTGTTTTAAATTCTGATTGGCTACGGAGGGCCGGATTCACACGACCGCTGGAATGGATTGAAACGCGGTGCCGTCGGCTTTGCGAGTGTAATTCCACGGGGTTGCGGCTCCGTCCGAGATTGTGTTTCAATTGCGAAATGAGCAACACCGTCCAACTGCTGGGAATCGCCCCCGTTGCGCGGCTGTCCCTCACTCTTTTCGCCTGCGGAATGCTGACAACATCCGTCGGTACGCGAGCCGATGATGCGCAAATCGCCACGTCGCTCCGCGCGCTCGGCGGACAAGTCACCGAGACCGGCGGTGCGGTGACGAAAGTCTCTTTCAAAGACTGCTCGAAGCTCGGCGAAGGGGAGTTCAAACAGATCGGTCAGCTCAAGTCGCTCAAAACGCTCACGCTTTACGGAAGCTGCAAAGGCCTGACCGACCAGACCCTCGTGCATCTCGCGAATCTGACCGCGCTAGAGGAACTTGGCACCGACGGCATTCAAGTCACCGACGGGGGGTTGAAGCATCTCGCCGCGTTGCCGAATCTGCGCTCGGCGGCGTTCTTCCACATCGCATTTCCGGACAAAGGATTTACGGGCGCAGGTTTTGCGGCGTTCAAGACGCTGCCGAAGTTGGAGCGACTCACCGTCGCCGGCACCCCGTTCAATGACGCGGGAATGGCGGCCGTCGCGCAGCTCACGCAGCTCAAGGAATTCCGCACGTGGCACACGTTTCAGACGCAGACCGGCAACGCGCATCTGCTCAAGCTCACCGGACTGCGCTCGCTCATGCTCGGCCAGCGACTGCGTCAATACAGCGGCAAGCCGAACGCGTTGAGCATTGATGACACGACGCTCGCGACGCTGGCAAAAATGAAGTCGCTCGAAACGCTCACGCTCGACGAGGTGCGACTCACGCACGCGGGCCTCGCGCAAATCAAGGCGCTGGCGCAATTGAAGAAGCTCATCCTGCAACGCGCGGACATCTCCGAGGCGGACATCGCGAAGCTCCGCGCTGATTTGCCCAGCGTCACGATTGATTGGAAACCGCTGACCGACACCGAGCGGAAAGCGCTCGATGGATTTCTGAAGCCATAAAATTCGCGCGCGTCGAACATCTGTTCATGAAAACAACAACCCGATGGATTCTCGTGGTGGCACTCGGCGCACTGTCGTCAATCACGCCATCCGCCTTTGCCGCCACCACCACTCGTTTCACTCAGCCCGATGCGGTGCGTCATCCGAATCTCTTCACGTGGACCGACACCTGCAATGTCCACGTCATCCGCGATGGCGATTCGGCGCTGTTGATTGATCTTGGCGATGGCAGCGTGCTCGATCATCTCGCCGAGATCGGCGTGAAGAACGTCGAGTGGGTTCTCTTCACGCATCATCACCGCGAGCAATGCCAAGGTGCGCCGAAGTTGAAAGGTCGCAACGTGAAGATCGCGGCGCCCGACGCCGAGCGCCCGTTGTTTGAGAACCCCACGAGCTTTCGCAAGATGAACGTGCGCCTCGGCGACGCGTTCACCATCCACGGCGCGAGCTTCGTGCGCCCGCCGGTGGAGCCCATCAAGCTCGACCAGACATTTCAGAAGATGGATACGTTCACGTGGCGCGGACGCGAGTTCCGCTGCATCGACACGCGCGGCAACAGCCCCGGCGGCATGTCGTATCTCCTCAACGAAGGCGGGCGCTGGCTGGCTTTCACGGGCGACGTGATGATGGACGGCGCGAAGATGCACACGTGGTTCGACAGCGAGTGGGATTACGGATTTGCCGCCGGCGTGTGGGCGGTGGCGAACGCCGCTGGGCAAGTCGCCGGCTACGACCCGGCGTGGATGCTGCCGTCGCACGGGCCGGCCATCGCGAACGCGAAGAAGCAGCTCGAGGAATTTCAGCAAAAGATTTTCAAGCTCGAACGCCTGCTGGTGCGGGGCTATCCGGTGATGTCGTTCGCGTCTGCGATGCAGGATAAAACCTCGAAGCCGACCGCTGTGCCGAACGTGTGGCAGGTATCGCCGCACCTGTTCAAGTTCCGCGGGCCGGGGTTCTTCCCGAATTTCTATCTGATCCGCGCAGACAGCGGCAAAGCGCTGGTGGTAGACTGCGGACTGCTGCAAACGAACTTCCTCGACACGGCGATTATGGGAATGAAGCAGCATCTCGGCTTGAAGCAGATTGACGCGATGATTCCCACGCACATGCACGGCGACCATTTTCTCCAAGGGCCGCACTTGAAAGCGAAGTGGGGCGCGCAGCTTTGGGCGCTCGACCGCATGGCGCCGGTGTGCGAACGGCCTGAGGCGTTTGATTACGCCGCGCCGATCCAAGCTTACGGCATCGGCGTGGATCGCATAAAGTTCGACCGCCTTTTCAAAGCCGGCGAGTCGTTCAACTGGGAGGGATACCGTTTCACGATCGATTGGATGCCCGGACAGACGGAGTTCGCGCTCTGCGTGACCGGCATGATTGACGGCCGCAAAGTGGCGTTCACCGGCGACAATATTTTCGGCAACCCCGATGACCCGCAGCAGACCGGCCACGAGGCGATGGTCGCGCACAACAGCGCCATTCTCGAGGAAGGCTACATCCTCGGCGCCGAGTATCTGTCGAAGCTCAAGCCCGACATCCTGCTCGGCGGGCACTCCTACGTGATGGACAAGCCGGCGCAATTCATCGAGCGCTACCGCAAATGGGCCTACGATATGCGCGATGTTTTTCGCACCGTCAGCTCGGAGACGAACTATCAATGGTGGTTCGATCCGTTCTGGGTGCGCGCAGAGCCGTATCGCGTGAAAGTGAAACGCGGCGAGTCGGTGACGGTCACGGTACATGTGCGAAATCTTGATGCACGCGCCGTCCCGTTCGAGATTGCACCACACTCTGCACCGGGACTGATTGCGGAGCCGCGTCGTTGGGAAAAATTCGTTCCAGCACAGACCCGCACGGAGTTTACCATGAAGCTCACCGCCGCGCCCGGAGCCAATCTCGGCGTCCACATCGTCGCCTTCGACATCACGCGCGACGGAAAACGGCAGGGCGAGCTGTTCGACTCTGTCGTGGAAATCGTTCCCTGATTTCAGGGCGACGAAAGACTACCGGAGCAACTCCGACGCCGTCCACGGCATCTGGCGTTTTGCGGTCGCGTCGGGAATTGAAAGCACTTCCGTAATATTCGCGCGCGGCAACAGCCCCGGGAGGCAACGGAGGGAGCGCTTCACTGCTTCGCCTTCTTCTTTTTGTTTTTGGCTTTGCCGCTCAGCCCGGCTCCGTCGGTCTTGCCGGCGGCGGGATTGAGTTCGGTGAGGACGGTAGTGAGGCGCGCACGCGCAGCCTTGCTCGCGTCGGTGTCAGCACTGGCGGCGACGGGTTTCTCGACAAAGGGCGCGTCGCTCATGTCGAAAAGTTCGCGGCCGTCGTTCATCTTCCAACCCGCTTCGCGCACGAACCACTTCGCCCCGAGCTGCACATAAGCCCACTCGCGCGGCGTGCCTTTCTCGCCGCGCAGTTGCGGGGCGAGACTGCGACCGTCGAGCTTGAAGCCCTCCGGTGCCTTCACGCCCGCGAGTTCGAGGAAGGTCGCGTGCGGATCGGCAAAGCTCACGATGTCCTGCGACACTTTTCCAGCGGGCGTCGTGCCGGGCCAGCTCGCGATGAAGGGCACGCGGGAACCGCCTTCCAGCATGGATGCCTTCTTGCCGTTAATCATCCGCCCGCCCAGCGGTGCGGGATACGTCAGCGCAGTGCCGTTGTCGGCGGAGAAAATGACGAGCGTCTTTTCGCGCAAGCCAAGCTTCTCCAACTCCGCGACCACCGCGCCAACCTGCTTATCCATGTAGGCGATGTTGTCCGCGTAAAGGTCCGGCGGTCCGGCTTTGGCGGTGTCCGGCGTCTTGAGAATCGGCCCGTGAACATGATGCATCGAGTAGTAGAAAAAGAACGGCTTCTCCTTGTTGCGACGGATGAAATCCAGGGCGAACCCGTGGACCACGTCGCCCGCATACGTCCCTTCGGGCACCGTCACTTCGACGCCGTTCTTCAAGTGTTTCGTCTGCCAAAACCATCCGCTCGCCGTCGGGTCAGTGGTGTATTCGTCGAAGCCCCAATCGCGCGGCGTCTCGCCGACCTGCCGCCACTTGCCCGCCATGCCCGTGGCGTAACCGCCTTGCTTCAGCAGCTTCGCCATCGGGTTCTCATTCACGGACTTCGCGCCGGGCCCACCTGCGCCCCACGAGCCGTTGCCAATGCCGCCGGTGCGAAACGCGTAGCGCCCCGTCATCAACAGACAACGCGACGGCCCGCACACCGGCGCGGCATAGCACGTCTCGAAGCGCGTGCCCGACGCCGCGAGCTTGTCGATGTTCGGCGTCTTGCGCTTGTCCGCGCCGTAGCAACTGACGCCGTCAATGCCGAGATCATCAGCGAGGATAAAGATGATGTTGGGTTTCGCAGCCGGTGCCGCGGCGAAGAGTGTCGTGGCTGACACTACGACAGCGACAAGCGACAAGAGGGATTTCATATTCTTGGATAATAGCAGAGTTCCCCATGAGAGTCGAGTGGAGGAAGTCTGGTTACAACCGTCAGTTCACGATTTGCTCGTGCCTGACTTTTAATGCCGCTGACTACGGATGCAGTTCGCGCGCGCCGGTCTTCAATTCGAAGAGTTGCTTCACCTCAGCGTCGGTGAGCGCGCGGTTGAAGACGGCGAGGTCGTCGAGATGGCCGACGTAGGACGCGCCGAGCACGAGTTGCACGGCATCGGGATTCCAGCCGAGCGTCAGATCCCAATTCTCGATGGAGCCGACGGGCTTGCCGTTCAAGTGCAGGCGGCCGATAGGTTTTTTGGTCTTGTCGTTGAGATTCGCGAGCGAGAAGACCGCGTGCGTCCACGCCTCGCGCGAGAACGGCGCGCGCGGGAGATTCACCGCCGGACGCTGCGCAGCGGTCATCTTCGCCCAGTCGAGATTGTTGGGATTCCAAATCTGAACCAGCGGTCGGATGGCGAAACGAAAGTGGCGCGGCGTCTCATCCCTCGACCATTCGAGAAAGATGAAACCCTTCTTCGTGTCGTCGCCGATGATTTGCACGGGGTCGCAATAGCCCGGCTCCAAATCCTTGTCAGGGTCGAGCCGCAGCCAGACGGACACGGCCGCGTTCCAGTTGGTGGCGTTGTAACCGAGCACGCGCGCGCCCTTGAATTGCGGACGCGTGTTGCCCTTCTTCGTGAAATGCAAACCGCTGCCGAAACGTCCGGCCTCGGGCACAAGTTTCAGCTCGTCGTTCAGCGCGGCGGGCGCGACGCCTTTGCTCGTCCGCACGAGGCACGCTTTGTCTCCGCGCGAAAAGTCCGCGTCGAGACCCTTATCGAACGAAGCGTGAAAGGTGAGCGCTTGTTTCAGTCCGCCGCTGTTTTGTGCGGCGGCGATGCACGGCATGAGCAACGCGGCGAGCAATGCGGTGTTGATGGATTTCATGTCGTTAGATAATCGCAGACTGCCCCGTGAGAGTCGAGCGGTGGGAACCAAATCAGCGCAGCAACTCCGCCGCCGTCCACGGGGCTTGCCGGGTTTGAGTCGCAGTGCGAATCGAGAGCACTTCCGCCTTTGTCACGGGCGCGGTGCCTTTTCCATATTCCGCGCGGATGTAGCTGAGCACGTCGGCAATCTGCTGGTCATCGAGTCCGCCGAACGCCGGCATCGGCACCGGGTTCTGCATCACGAACGGCTGGCCCGCGACGGTGATCGGCCCGTCGAGACCGTGCAGCACGATCTTGATGAGCCGCGCTTTGTCGCCGCGCACCCAATCGCTGCCGACGAGCGGCGGATACACGCCGGCCAATCCTTTGCCTTCAGGCTGGTGACACGGCAGACAGGCCATCTCGTAAATGTGCTGGCCGGGCGACGCGATTTTCGCCGGCGTGGTGATGAGATTGCGCAGATATTCGCTGTGCGCCGGACTGCTGAGCTTCAACTGATTTGCCGCGAGCGCCGGACTCCACAACGGCTGCGTGGCGCGCGCGCTTTGACGCAGCGCGTAGTCGAGGAATTTGTCCGTCGGAAAATCCAGCGCCTTCGTGAAGACTTCCGCCGCGCTGGGCTTGCCCAAATAACTTGCCGCAACGACGGCTTCCAAGCGCACGCGGGGATTCTCATCCTTCACGCGATCGGTCAGGAGCTTCGCGGCATCGGGCAGTTTGTCGGCCCACATTCCAGCAACGCGCGCGCCGTAGGCCCGCACGCGCGCATCCTTCGCGGCGAGCAGCTTCGCGAGCAACGCGGGACGCGTGACTTCGTGCGACTCATAGACGCCGATGACTTCGAGGAGCAAGTGCTCGTAGTCGGGCGTCGCGGGCGTGAGCTTGGCGACCCATTCATCCGTAGCCTTCAGCGCGTCCGTCGTGGGCGTGGCGAAGAGCAGGCGCTTGGCTTGATAACGCGTCCAGCGCTCGGGCGACTTGAGCTGCTCGAGCAACTGCGCGGGCTTCATCGCGGCGAGGTTCGGCTGCTTCACGCTCGCGCGGCCTTTCGCGGTGATGCGCCAGATGCGGCCGTTGGATTTGTCGCGGCGCGGATCGGCGTAGCTGGCTTGGTAATGACCGATAATCGGATTGAACCAATCCGCGAGATACATCGCGCCGTCCGGGCCAACACTCACGTCCACGGGGCGAAAGGCGGCATTCGAGGACTTCAGCAGCTTGGGAAACTGAGTGGTCTTGAAGCCAGAACCCGCATCTTCGAAGCGGTGCAACTCCGCCACCGCACCGAAGTAACCGCCGATGAGTGCCGCGCCTTGGATGTCGTCGGGCAACGCGCGCGTGCCGATGATGTCGAGCGACGTGGTCTTGGGCGAGGTCTCAAACAACGGGCCGACGGAGTGATATTGCTCGGGCGAATTGCGATACGCCGAGTTCGCTTCGGTCGCCACGCTGCTGCCGCTCGGGCTCGCGCCGCGCACCATGCCGGGCACGCTCCAGTAGCCGTGCGGACGATCGCCGGACTTGTGGAAGACTTGTCCGTAATCATCGAACGCCACACCCCAACAATTCGCGCCTGCCATG
>CAMASG010000071.1 GCA_945860945.1 Akkermansia muciniphila | reverse complement strand
AACTCGGGCACCAAGCGCACTTGCAACTCGTCGCCTTTGGGAAACGTCACCGCCTTCGCCGCACGAAAGGCATCGGCAACGCGCGCGGTCTCTCTGCGATAATACCCGAGCAGATCTTCGCCGGGATTCCACTCAGCGCGCGCCTTGGCGATAATCGCATCGGCACTGCGCCCTTTGCCAAACTTGCGGCAAACCTGATCGAGCAACGCGCCGATGCGCTGAGCTTCCGCCTGCGCAAGTGATTCAATCTCCGCCAGCGTGTAATCGATGCCAATCTGCTCACGCACCCGTCGCTGCATCGCTTCGGCTCCAATTGCGAAAGAACCTTCGGGCGCAAGCGAACGCTTCATCACAGTGTCGTGATATTTCGTTGCCGCTTTGCGCGCACCGGCGGTCACTGGCTTCTTGATAAATGTGTCCACCGCATCAAAGAGCGAGCCTGCCCCCGCGTAAGTCTGCTCCATCACCCTGCGCCAAACACGTTCCGGCCGAGTGACGACTGCAGCGTCCTCCGCCAGATAACGCGGCGCACCGCGTAGCACGCCCAAGATATTTTGGCGCGCCCGCGCAGGTTCGTCATCGCCACGTTGAAGTTCGTACTGGAGCGCGTTCAACAGGAAATCCAGCGCGCCCGGATTCAGTTCGTGCCGCGCAAGTCCGAAATCTTCGCACTCCTTATTGAGCATCGCGCGCAGCGCAAGACGGTCGAGATGCTGCTCGTTGCTCAACTCGCGGGGATTAAATGCGTCCAGCGCGGCAAGGGTTTTCCGGCGACGCCGCTCCTGTCGTTGCAGATGGACAAGCGTGGCGCGGCCCAATTTGCCTTCGCCCTCGCGCAAGCCCGTGTGATTGGCCCAGACCGGATTGTCGGCGAGTGCGCCTTCAAAGTATCGGCTCAACAAACTCTCAAAACGTTTCGCGTCGCTCATAGCTTTTGAATCTCCTCTTTCATCGGCAGCAAGTCTGGGTCATCCAGCCCCATTGCTTTTATTTTTCGTTTGCCTCCACGTTTCACGGCCTCAGAAAACCATCGGCGAGCCGCTTCCATATCGCCGAGTTGACACGCGTAACAGGCGAGATTGTACGGCACGATCGGTTCCTGCGGAAACTTCTCCGCCGCGGGCAACAATTCCGAGCGAGCCTCAGCCGTACGGCGCAATTCATGCAACGCGAAGGATCGGTTGATCCAACCGTCCGTGATGGCTGGTGCGGCGCGAACCATCTCGCGTCCAATGCCGGCAGCCTCTTCCCAACGTTGCTGCGCGGCAAAGATTTTCCAACTCACTTCCAACGCTTCAATCTGCACGCGTCCAGCGGACGAGAGTTTTTCCATCTCAGCCAATGCCTCGGCGGTATTGCCAAGTTCCAGCCAGCCCGACGCGCTATTCAGATGATGCTTGTCTGGAAAATGCATTCGCTTCAGTCCATTTTCGGGGGGGAATCCAACAGCCGCCACACACGCAACGCTTCGGTTGCGCCCCATGCCTGGGCGTCGCAACCACGTTGTTGATGGGGCGCATCGCCATCGAGAATCTCCGGAATGTGTCCCGCGCAACCATTAGTCAACAGTCGATCAACGCTGCCGAGATACGCGCGCGCCGCGTTCACGGAGGCCGGCGACCATTCCCACGCGCGGACCAGCGCCTCGCAGAAAACCGGCAGCAACCAAGTCCACGCCGTGCCGTTGTGGTAAGCCGGCTTGCGGTGTGTGTCTTCGTCGCCTTCGTAGTGACCCCAGTACGGATGGCTTGGATCATTCAACAATCGTCCGTCGGCGGCGTGGATTGGCAAAGGTAACGAGACCGACAAAGGCGCGAGTGAGCGCAACGCGCCTGGCACGAACAAATAACGCAGCGTCGCCGCCACGCAACTTCGTGCGCGCGCACCGGTCACGAGACCGAGGCTCACAGCGAAGAGGCAGTTCGGGCGCAACGCGTCGTCCACTTTGCCGAGCCGTGCAGGTAAGCCTCGATCCGCAATCAACACATCGGCGAACCATCCCTTTTCCTCGAGCCAGAAAAATTCGCGCAACGAGGCTTCGGCCCGCGCGGCCACTTCGCTCCACGGTTCTTTCACAGGCGGCGCGTGAATGCGCTCAAGCTGGCGCAGCAGGCGAATCCAGAGCGCCTGAATCTCGATTGGATAACCTTCGCGCGGCGTGCCCGCGGGATAGTTCGTATCCATCCACGTGAAGTGACTCGGGCTCCAGACAAGGCCAGACTCCGCGTCCGCGCGAATGCCATTGGGCGTGCCGCGCAGATAGCCAGCGGCGATGGCGCGGAGCACATCTACCAGCGTGCGGCCCGATTGATCCACCGCAACACGGTAAAGTGATTCACCTAATTGCACGGCGGCCTCTTCGCAGACCACACCGAACCAGAGCGGGGCGTCGGAGGTGTCACGGTTCGATGCGTTCTCTCCGTGGATGGAGTTGGGCAGCGTGCCGTCCTGCTCAAAGCGCGCGAAGGTCACGAGCAGTTGACACACTTCCTCCGTCATCCCTGCTGCGAGCAATCCGCGGGCGCAGATAAGTGTGTCGCGACCCCAGTCGAGAAACCACGGATAACCGGCGACGACGGTGCGGCCTTTGCCGCGGTGCACGATGAACGCGCACACGGCCTGCTCTAATTGTTTTCCAAACGAATCGGGCGATAACTCGTCCTGCAGGGTCAAAGCGGACGGCATCACCGCGTTCTCTTCCGCCTCGGCCGTGAGTACGAGCACCGCTGTCTCACCAAGTTTTAATGGCACTTCAAACCAACCCGGACTGTAGGTCGCGCCAGCACCGACCTGTCCCCTGCTCTGCTCCACCGGATGCGCGATGTGCTCGCACCATTCCGGTTCGGGATGGTACGCGCCGCGATCAGCGGAGACGGTCATCACGCGATCTTTCGCCGGTGCGAATCGGAAACCAGCGCAGGTTTTCAGTGCTGTAGTGAAAGCCGCGAAGTGATGCTCCGTCGCGCTGTTGCGCTGTGTCTCTTGGTGAAAGCTGCGATCCTCAACATCCACGCGCACGGTCAAACTCACGACGCAATCAGCCGGCAACTCTTTACCAACCCTCGGCGCCGAAGCCGGCCGTTGGAAACGCAACACGGTGGTGTTCTGGCCATCGACCATCTCGGCTTCCAAGCGAATCTCCACGGCGCGCCCGTCACCAGCGCTCACGAGAAATTCCCAGCACGCTGGAGGTCCGGGTTTGAAAGCAATGAGGTTGGCCGCGTCGAGCGGCGCAAGAAAACCATCGGCGGCGACCCATACGCGCGCGCGACGGGCGAAGATGTGGCGGCCCACCGGAACCTCCGCGTGCAGGTTCGCGCCGAGCAGGCAATCGTACTTCGACGTGATCCGTCCCAAATCCACGCAGAGCCGCGCCATTCCGCCTCGACCGTTGGTCAACAAAACCAGAGGCGCTGCGAGTGGACTCGCAGATTTAATCTCGATCGGCGTTGGCGGCGTGAACGCGGGCGCGGATGAAAGGAAACGCAGCGAGGCTGTCACGTGCGGATTATCGGCGACGAGTCGCGTGAAATGAAGCGTCGCATCTGCGCCGGCCTCGCGCGGCGGAAAGCTGGCGATATGCCCGCCTGTGACCGGTACGGATTGCACATGACGCGGAGTCGTTTCGCCAGCAACGGAGAGCGTCGCCAGAAAGGGCGTCTCGTCACGAAGCAGCACCCAGTGATCCGGCGGCACCGCTAACACGCGATTGCCGTCGGTCGGCGTCCAGAGCACGACTTGCGGAAATACATCGCGTTTCGCGGCAGAAGCGAGTGCCGCGAGTGGGTCCTGCTGGATCAATGAGCGGTCGAGTTGGGATTGGAGCGCGAGGAAGCGAAACGGATTCGCTGCCGCGAACGCCGCCAACTCGCGCCAATCAGTCGGACCAATCTCTTCCGGGACAAATGCACGCGACAGCACCTCTGTAGCCCACGCCGCTTGCGCCCGTACTGCGCGGTATTTTTCACCGGTCAAGCCGCGCGGTTCGGGTGAATCGGAAAGGCAATACGCGGCAGTCGGAGCGAGTTTGAATTCGATTCCGCCAGCGCTCGTGCGTTTTGTCTCGGGAGAAGTTTGCCCGAGCAAATCGGTTAACGTCGTTGTTGTGAACTCTGCGTGTTTTCCAAACTTCTCCGACAACAGAGTGAGCGCATGAGGCTTGGCTGCGTCGGTGTTTATGAGAACAAGAACTCGATCCCTGCCCTCAGCCGATTCGCGAAGCAGAGCGAGGATGGACGAGTCGTTCGTCGAGAGGCGCGTGATTTGCGCGCCGTCGAAGAAGCACGGATGCTCGGCGAGGAGATGGTTCAGTTGCGCCAGTTCGGGCAGCAGATTATTCGGGTTGCCCCAGTTCATTCCACGGCAGGAATGGACGTTGATTTTCTCAGCAGCAAGCCACTCCACACCGCCAGTAAATCCGAAGGCCCCGCTCACGCTCGTCAGCGCGCTGAGTCGATTGCGCAGGAGCGACCACGCGCGCCCCTTCGCGGCGAGGCGGTCGTTGTCGTGCGTCTCGCTGTAGTGAACCAACGTGCCGACGCGTGGGCTTTGCTTGAGTGCGTGGTCGATGTAACCCGCGATCTGCGGCCCGTTGAATTCCTGGAACAGCTCGGAATAAGCCCACTGCATTCCGCCCTGTGTGAGCAAGTTCGCCGTGTCGTCCCAGCCCCCGCCGAGGCCTTCGAGAAAGAAAACCGTGTCGGGAAATTCCGCGCGCACACGGGCGCTGATGTATTGCCAGACCGGCATCGGAACTTTGTAACCCGCGTCGCATCGGAACCCACCCACACCGCGGCGGCACCACGTGAGGAACGCCTCGGCCAGATGTTCCCACAGCTCGCGATGATGCGGTTCCAACTCCACGAGATCCGCCCACGTGTTGCCCCACGCGCCGGGGCTTGCGAATTCGCCGCCGGGCTCGCGCTTGAACCATTCGGGATGTTTTTCCTGCAGCGCACTTCCCCAGCCGGTGTGGTTGATGACGAGGTCGAGATAAACCTGTCCGCCGCGCAAACGAACCGCTTCGGTCAATTCGCAGAACTGATCCAACGCCGTCGCGCGCTTGTCGAACTCCGCCAGCGCTGGGTCGATCGCCGTCAGATCGCCGCACGCGTACGGGCTGCCAAACCGGCCGAAGCGCGCGTAGGTCGTTGGCGTCGGATTCACCGGCAACAGGTGCAAGATGCGGCAACCGAGCGTGTCGAAGATGTGCGGCAGCACCTTGATGAGATCGCGGAACTTCCCGGACGGTGGGATCACCGTGTAACCTTGATGGTCCCATTCGTTGAGGCGTTTCTCCAACGCGGCGTCCACCGTCACCGCCGCCGAGCGACTCGCGCCGAACATCCGCGTGAAGGCGCCGTAAATCGTATTCGCTGTGCGGCAATGATTCGGGTGGACGGAGATGCCGACGTTGTCGCCAGCGGTCCAAATCTGCCGCCCACGTGCGTCCACGCAATACGCTTTCGCTTGGAAGAAGCCAACCTCGGCGAGCGCGAATTCCACGATCCATTCGCCGTCAACGAAACGTAGCGGCACATCGCGCCACGACTCGCCCGCCAGCGGACGCACGGCGTCGAGGCTTTCGATGATCTCGCGCCGCAACGCTGCGGCACGGCCGAGATTCGTACGAAGGAACGCTTTCGTCACAACCGACTTGTCATCGTTCTCCAATCGCAGCGTGAAACAGAGGCGGTCACCGACGTAACGCACAAGGCGTTCGCCGGGCGGCGGAACCATTATTGGCCGGGAAATCATACGGCTGGGGAACTCCTGAACAGCGCGGCTTGTTTCACACACCAACGCGGTAAAAGCAAGCGCGCCCGGTGCTACAGCCAACTTACGATGGGATATTTCTTAAGCAACGCAGAGCGCAGCTTGGGATACTGCGTCGCCTTGAACGCCGGCCAGTCGGTGGTCGATTCGATGCGCTTGTTATCCGGACCACAGAGCCAGAGGCGCACCGGCACTTTCTCTTCGCACACGCGCGGATGCGTCGTCAGCGCGAAACACTCGTGCAGTTTTATCTGCAACTCCGGCGAGGCGAATGCGTCCTTCGCCACGGCGTCTGCCGGATAAAGTAATTTCAGCTTGCGACCATCCGGCCAAGAAACGGTGAGCGGCACCAACTCATCCAGCCAACCGACCTGCTCCGGCGCGAGGTGTTTCTTGAATTCCGGCAAGAGCCGTATCTCTTGCGCTTCCTTCACCAAAGTAAGCCCAGCGAAAGCCCGAGCAAGACACGCCGTGATGGCTGTCTGCTCGAGAGCGGGGAATTCCAATTCAGGTGACGCAGCGCAAACGAGGTTTACGCGCGCGATGAATTGCTTCACGTCGTGATCCATGTTCGGCAACTCGAAAAACTCACGCGCATTCGCATCAGCCAAGCAACGACCTGACGCCGTCGGTTCCACTTCGCGCTGGTGCTCGTGGTGTATAATCAGGCCGAGAAAGCGAACCAACCGTACTGCCGCCACGCGCTTGTGACCGCGGTCGAACAGATGCTCGACGCGCGCGCTGATGTGCTGTGGAAACATTTCCTCCAGCCAGTCGCGTCGCACCGCCGTGGCGAGGCTGAGCAGCGTCAATCCGCCGTTGCGCCCTTCCACTTCACGAATCGTGGCGGCCACAAAAAGCGGCGCCTCCTGCACCGCGGTCTCTCGCACCAATGTCCCCTGCCGATTCTCGGTCAGATCACACTCCAACGTCCCTTTGTCTCGCCGCACGCAAAGCTGATCCACAAAACCAGCCACAATGCAGCGCAGCAGCGGATCGTCGGATTGCGGCGCGGAAGCTTCAGCACCGGCCGCCTCGCTCGCGGCGTTTTGTTTCTGCGGTTCAATCAATCTCTCCCGCTCCGCGATGTGTAAAATCTGGTCGAACGCTTGCTCCACTTCGCGAGCCACACGCGCGTGAATGCTGTAGCGACGGCAGGTCTCAATGCTGAAATTGTTTTTCCGCGCGAACTGCCACGCGCGCATCAGCATGAAGAAGTCCGACTCACTTCCGCTCTCGAACAACTCGCGCGCTTCGGCGATATGCTTGTCGTCGCGACCAGGCCTCACCATCAAATCGCGTCCACTCACCAACGCCGCGCAGAGCGCCGCCGGACGCACGCAACCGCGACGCGACGCTTCGATTAGCATCCGCGAGTAACGCGGGTGCATTGGCAACCGCAGCATCCGGCGGCCGGTTTCCGTCAACGCCTCCGATTGAAGATCGATGGCGCCCAAGATGTGCAGAAGCCGCTCCGCGCGCGCGACCGCGTCGGCATCGGGCTTATCGAGCCAATCGAATTCCGTCGCACGCTTGATGCCGAGCGAGTGCAAAAGCAACACCACTTCCGCGAGATCGCTTCGCTGAATCTCCGGCGTGTTCTTCTCCGCACGATTCAAATGACCGCTCTCGGTCCAGAGTCGATGACACGTGCCGGGCGCGGTGCGACCTGCGCGCCCTTTACGCTGATCGGCCGAGGCGCGACTAATCTCCTCGAGAAGAAGTGTGCCGATGCCGCGCTCGGCATCGTAACGCGCCACACGCGCAAGGCCGCCATCCACCACGTGCCGCACACCATCGATGGTCACGCTCGTCTCAGCGACATTCGTGGCGACAACGACCTTGCGGAGTTCATTCGGAGCAAATGCGAGATCCTGCTGTTCCGGGGGTAATTCGCCGTGCAACGGAATGAAAGCCATGCGCTCGCCCAACTTCTCGCTGCGCAGAGCGTTGATCGTCGAGTTGATCTCTCCCATGCCCGGCATGAAGACGAGAATGTCACCGGGGTCGCCGGCGTTGATGATGCTCGCCACGGCATCGGCGGCTTGCTCGGTGACGGGCCGTTGATCACGGTGCGGCGAATAGCGCACCTCGACGGGAAACATCTGCCCTTCAGAAATGAGAACGGGCGCGTTGCCGAGATATGCAGAGACCGGCGCGGCGTCGAGCGTGGCGGACATCACGACGAGTTTCAGATCGGGACGAATGCTTTGCAGTCGCTTCGCCAAAGCCAGCGCCACGTCGCTCAACAGGTTTCGCTCGTGGAATTCGTCGAACAGGATCGCAGCGATGTCGGTGAGCGTCGGATCATCCTGCAGCCAGCGGAGCAAAATGCCCTCGGTGACGAACGCGATGCGCGTGCCGTCCGCGATGCGATCGTCGAAGCGGACTTGGTAGCCGATTTCCTCACCGATGCGACCGCCGCGTTCCCACGCCACACGCGCGGCGACAGTGCGGGCGGCAACCCGCCGCGGTTGAAGCACGATCACGCGCTTGTCGCCAGCGAGACCCGCATCGAGGACCATCTGCGGCACCTGCGTGGATTTTCCGGAGCCGGTCGGCGCGATGAGCACGAGACGGTTGTCATCACGCAACGCGCCCACGATATCGTCGTGGATCTGCCAGATGGGAAGTTGCGTGTTCGCCACAGAGAGGGCGCGGAGGAAAGCCGCGGCGAGTTACTTCAGCACCAGTCGCAGCACGAGCGCCACGGCCGAAGCGATGGTCATCAAGCCGCCCGGCATGAATGCTTTAGTCTTGGCGAAACGCATTCCGAAGAACGCCGCCAGCACCGCCAGAAGAATATTCGCCACGAGATCAGCCGCGGTAGCAGGCACGACGCCCGCCGCGCAAAGAGCCAGCGGCACGGCAAACGCGAGCGAGGCGATCAGTGACGCCTTGCTCTTGGCCTTGAGAAAGCCCATGAGACCGCCCACGACGAGCAACGCGATGTACACCCAGAGAATTATTAATTGCGGCACCATAAATAAGGCCGCGACTCTCCGTTAAACTCCGCGCACATCCAAGCCCAGAATTTCGCCCGGCTCACACTCGGCATGAACCTCGAACGGCCGGCAGCAGACTTCGCAATCCGTCACGAACTGATGCGAGCCGGCGCTGGTATCGATCACCAACTCGTAGGTCCCACCGCAGAACGGGCATTGTACATTTGCTTATTCTTGCATGACACACCTCACGCGATAGCGTGTTTTAGATAGAATGGGTTTATAAGTCTGGAACGTAGCTTAGCTTCTGCGATTGCGCAAATGGCAGGCGGAAGTTTTCCGAAAAAGAAAACCAGTGAATCTCACCGCAGCCTTCTCCCTTTTCAAACCGCTTGAACCGCGCACTCGATGCTTGCCTCTCTGCGCCGAAACGGTGTCTGCTGGCGTCATGACAATCAGCGCACGCCGCACACTCCTTCTCACCGCCGCCCTCATCGCCATCGCCGCGCCGCAGGCTCTGCGCGCCGCCGGACGCGAAATGCTCGTCTATTTCGGCACCTACACCGGCAAGACCAGCAAGGGCATCTACCTCAGCCGACTCGACATCGAGTCTGGCAAACTCTCCGCGCCGGAACTGGCCGCCGAGACCAAGAACCCCTCCTTCCTCGCGCTTCATCCCACCGGAAAGTTTCTCTATTCCGTCGGCGAGATCAGCGAAATCGGACCCAAGAAAGCCGGCGCCGTCAACGCCTTCGCCCTCGATCCCAAGTCCGGCAAGCTCACTGCGTTGAACCAGCAGCAATCCGGCGGCTCGGGCCCGTGCCATCTTGTCGTGGATAAGACCGGCCAAGCCGTCCTCGTCGCCAACTACGGCGGCGGCAGCGTGGCTTCTCTTCCGATCAATAAGGACGGCAGCCTGCGCGTCGCCGCCAGCGTCATCCAGCACGCCGGCCGCAGCGTGACCCCGCGCCAAAGCCAACCCAACGCCCATTCCATCAACGTCGCCCCCGACAACCGCTTCGCCGTCTGCGCCGACCTCGGCCTCGACCAAGTGCTCGTCTATCGCCTCGATGCCGCCAAAGCCACGCTGACCGCGAATACCCCGCCCTTCACCGCCGCCACCCCGGCATCCGGCCCGCGCCACTTCGCGTTCCATCCCACCGCGCCGTTCGCTTTTGTGATCAACGAAATGACCTGCACCGTCACCGCCTTCGCCTACGATGCCGCCGCCGGCACGTTGAAGGCCATTCAAACCCTCTCCACACTGCCCGCCGGCATGTCGGTGGAGAAAGGTTTCAGCACCGCTGAAGTGCAAGTGCACCCCTCCGGCCGCTTCGTGTATGGCTCCAACCGCGGCCACGACACCATCGCCGTGTACAGCATGGACGCCAAGACCGGTAAGCTCACGCTCGTCCAAAACCAGTCCACCCTCGGCAAAACCCCGCGCAACTTCGGCATCGACCCGACCGGCCGCTGGCTCATCGCCGCGAACCAGAGTTCCGACACCGTCGCGATCTTCGCGATTGATGCCGCCACCGGCAAACTCACGCCCAAAGGCGACCCCATCGCCGTCCCCGCCCCCGTCTGCGTGAAATTCCTCCAAGCCAACTGACCCGTGCTGCGCGCCGATAACCTCGGCAAATCAACGCGAGGGCGGATGACAAACCGTTTCGACGCGAAATGAAAAAGGGCCGGCTGCAAAGCCGGTCCTTCTCGTTTCTTCTGTTCCTAAAGCCCGCCGCGTTCAGCGCTGCACTCGGGCGCCGCCGCCTTTCATGAGTTTCTCCACCTCGGCTTTGTCCGCCATCGACGTGTCACCGGGAGTTGTCATCGCCAACGCGCCGTGCGCGGCGCCGTAGTCCACGGCCGCCTGCGCATCGCCACTGGTCATGAGTCCATAAATAAAGCCGCTGGCAAAACTGTCGCCGCCGCCGACGCGATCGAGAATCTCGAGGTCCGGATATTTGCGACTTTCGTAGAACTTGCCACCCATCCACGCGATGGCCGCCCAGTCGTTGAGCGTCGCCGTCTTGGCCGCGCGCAACGTCGTGGCTGTGGCCTTGAAATTCGGGAACTCTTTGATGGCCGTCTCGATCATCTTTTTGAACGCGGTCACGTCAATGTGCAGCAGGTGTTCATCCGCGCCCTCGACGTGAAATCCGAGGCACGCGGTGAAATCCTCCTCGTTGCCGATCATCACATCCACGTACTTGGCGATCTCGCGGTTGACCTCCTGCGCGCGTTTCTGGCCGCCGATGGATTTCCAAAGGCTCGGGCGATAGTTCAAATCGTAGCTGACGATCGTGCCGTGCTGCTTGGCTTTCTTGACGCACTCGATGACGAGCTGCGGTGTCGTGTCGGACAGCGCGGCGAAGATGCCGCCGGTGTGCAGCCAGCGCACGCCGTCCTTGCCGAAGATCTGGTCCCAATCAAAATCGCCGGGCTTGAGTTGACTGGCGGCGCTGTGGCCGCGATCGGGAATGCCTACCGCGCCGCGCACGCCGTAGCCGCGCTCGGTGAAGTTGAGGCCGTTGCGAACATCGCGGCCGATGCCGTCGAACTTCGCCCACTTGATGTAATCCGTGGCGACACCGCCTTGCAGAATAAAATCTTCGAGCAACCGGCCCACGTCATTATCGGCGAACGCAGTGGCCACCGCGGTGTTCATGCCGAAGCAACGGCGCAGGCCGCGCGCGACATTGTACTCGCCGCCACCCTCCCAAACTTTGAACTCGCGCGCAGTGCGGATACGGCCTTCGCCCGGATCGAGGCGCAGCATGATCTCGCCCAGCGCGAGTAAATCCCAGCGGCAGGCGGAAGCGGGCTTGATGTGGATAGACGACATAATCTCTCGGGTGTGTTCGCCGGCACAATAGCCGGATTGTTCTGACAAGGCTGCTAGCTTCCGAAAAGAAGGGCGCGCAACTCAACACCTTTTTAACACACCTTGACGCCGGCGCGCCAGTTTCCCATCCTACGTCCACAAATATGAAGATCTCCGCCCTCATTCTCGCCAGCTTCTGCTGCGCCCGTTTCACGATGACCGCCGCCGCCGCGCAAGCCGCCAGCGGATCTGACTGGCCCGAGTTCCGCGGACCGACTGGCCAAGGCCATTCCACCGCCACGAACTTGCCGACCGTTTGGAGCGCGACCAACAACGTCGCGTGGCGCACGCCGCTGCCTGGCGCCGGATGGTCCTCGCCCGTGCTCGTGAACAGCAGGATTTATCTGACGACCGCCACAACGACGGGCGCGCCCGGGAATCAATCGCTCCGCGCACTTTGCCTGAACGCGACCACCGGCCAGATTCTCTGGAACGTCGAGGTCTTCGCCGCGCTCGTCAGTAAAGCACATGGCAAAAACAGCCAGGCCAGCCCCACGCCGATCGCGCATGACGGCCGGCTCTACGTTCATTTCGGCCATCAAGGCACGGCCTGCCTCGACCTCACCGGCAAGGTGCTTTGGAAAAATAATGCGCTGAAGTATTCGCCCGTGCACGGCAACGGCGGCTCGCCCATTCTCGTGGAGGATCTGCTCGTGTTCAGCTGCGACGGCGCGAGCGGCCCTTTTGTCGTCGCGCTGGATAAAGCGAGCGGCGATATGCGCTGGAAGACGCCGCGCGAAACGGCCGCATCGAAAAAGTTTTCCTTCAGCACGCCGTTGCTCATCACCGTCGCCGGACAAAAACAAATCATCAGCCCCGGCAGCGGCGCGGTCTGCGCTTACGCGCCCGATGGCCGCGAGCTGTGGCGCGCGCGTTACGGCGAGGGTTACTCAGTCATCCCCCGCCCCGTGTTTGGTCACGGCCTGCTCTTCCTCGGCACCGGCTACGACCGGCCGACGGTGATGGCCGTGCGCCCCGGCGGCACCAGCGACGTGACGGAATCGCACGTGGCGTGGACGTTGACGAAAGGCGCGCCGAACACGCCCTCGACGCTGCTCATCGGCGATGAACTGTATGTGGTCGCGGACAGCGGCGTGGCGAGCTGCGTGGACGCGAAGACGGGAACCGTTCATTGGCAGGAACGCGCGTGCAGCAACACTTCCGCCTCGCCGATTTTCGCTGACGGGAAGATTTACATCCAAGACGAACAAGGCCTCGGCGTGGTGTTGAAGCCGGGCAAAACCTTCGCCAAGCTCGCGGCGAACCTCATTGGCGAACGCACGCTGGCCTCGTATGCGGCGACGGACGGCGCGCTCTTCATCCGCGGCGACAAACATCTTTACCGCATCCAATCGAAGTAGCCGCGCCATAGCGACCAGCGCCATGAAGTCGAAGCAGATTGTCATCATCGGCGGTGGCATCGTCGGCTTGGCGACTGCTCACGAACTGTTGCGCCGGAAACCGGGTACAGCCGTCACCGTCCTCGAAAAAGAACCCCGTGACCGGGTCCACTTTTCTGAGCCACTTGGTGTGTTAGTCCGGAGACTTGGTTGAGGTTGTCTGGTTCTGCTCTGTTTGTCCATTCCCGGCGCAGGGAGGGCGTAGCCCGACCGCAGATGGGAATGGACCGATTCTCGCCGCGAACGC
>CAMASG010000070.1 GCA_945860945.1 Akkermansia muciniphila | reverse complement strand
TGCTCACATTGGGCGTCTGCACAGGTGGAGGGCAAGCCGCCGGGCTGACCGGCATCATGCGCTACAATCACGGCATCCAGATGGTGCTGGTCTTGCTTGCAGGTATTCTGGTTTACCGCAAGCAGGTGCCACCATTTTACAACCGAGGTCTTTTTCTCGCAGCCTTCGGCACGGGACTTGTCGGACTTTGGGAAGGCGCCACGCGCGGTGCTCTTGTGGGGTTCCTCTACGGCATCCCTTTCGTCTTCTTTTTCCAGAGCCAGAAACGGTTTTGGCTTTCCACCGTTGTCTGTTGGTCTTTAGCCCTGTTCATTATTTTCGGCAACTACCTCAACGTTGGGGCCAGAATCCCCACCGTCGTGTTAACTAATACCCCCCCCCTCTCGTCCTGCGCGGCATGAAGACCGATAACCGCCTTTCACTCTATCAAGCCGCTCTTTTTATGCTGAGAGAAAAGCCACTGCTTGGACACGGCCCCGGCCAATTCATTAAGCAGGCTGTGCGAATCTCCGGCCAGCATGGTTTAGGTCACCCAGTCCAGCATGCGCATGCGCATAATGTGTTCTTGGAAACGGCGGCCAACCTCGGGGTGATCGGTTTGATTGCTTTGCTGGGCTGGCTCGGATGCTGGATTCACGAGTTGTGGATGCGAAAGGACTTGGTTGCCAAATGCGTCTTACCGTTCGTCTGCGCCTTCATTGTGGGGGCGCAGTCTGAGTACACCTTCGACGCGAACAACTCCTTCCTCATTTTCTTCGTGTACTCGGCGTCCTCCATCGCCACTTGGATTGGCATCAAAACACCAGTCCGCCCGACTACAGCCATCCACGGCGTGTAGGCTAACATTCTTACCTCGTAGAATTGGAGCGCGAGGATGCGCTAGTTCCCATTACCCGTCCGCAGCGTTTCCACAATTCGTTCCGCGTCGAACACGCAACCTCCCCACGTCCCGCCGCTGGCTTGCTGCAAGGCGGCCCACAAGCGAGTATCGTCCGGCAAATTCGGATTGGCAGCGAGATCATCACGTAGAGGACGAACGGCAAGAATGCGCGCACCTTCTTCGGGCGTGAACCGCCGGTCACCTTCGCCCACAAAATCCACGGCACCGGTGTTCGTGTTACGGTTGATCTCGATGCGAATCACATCACCGTCGCGCAGTTTCCCAATCGGCCCTCCCGCCAGAGCCTCCGGCCCGACATGGCCGATGCACGCACCGGTGGAGACGCCACTGAAGCGCGCATCCGTGATCAGCGCCACGTGCTTGCCGAACGGCAAATACTTCAGCGCGCTAGTCACCTGATACGTTTCCTCCATTCCCGTGCCCATCGGTCCAATGCCCGCGAGCACCATCACATCGCCAGATTGAACGCGCTTCTCTTTGATGGCGGTGATCGCCGCGCGCTCGCTGGTAAAAATCCGCGCTGGGCCTTCCTTTCGATAAACGCCATCCGCATCAATAACGCTGACGTCAATCGCCGTGCTTTTGATAACCGCGCCTTCGGGGCAAATGTTCCCGCGCGGGAAAGTGACAGTGCTCGTCAATCCGCGCGCCTTCGCCTGCTCTGGCGACATGATCACGTCATTCGGATTCACGCCGTCCTGCTGTCTCAAAATCTCGCGGAAACGCGTGCGCCGCTCGGAGCGTTCCCATTCATCGAGCACTTCGTTCAATGTTTTTCCAGAAACAGTCAGCACCCCAGTATCGAGCAGGTTGAGTTGGCGCAGATGGAGCATCACCTCCGGCACGCCACCGGCAAGAAACACGCGGACCGTGGGGTGATGGACCGGACCATTTGGAAGAACACTAACGAGGCGCGGCACTTTTGAGTTTACATCAATCCAATCCTCGATTGTCGGCCGGCGCAATCCGGCGGCGTGAGCAATGGCGGGAATGTGGAGGAGCAGATTTGTCGAGCCGCCGAAGGCCGCGTGAACCACCATCGCGTTGCGAATAGCAGCGTCGGTGAGAATGTCGCGCATCTTCAACCCGCGCTTCTCCAACTCAACGACAGCGCGGGCGGATTGCACGGCGAGATCGGTCCAAACCGCTTCTCCCGACGGCGCGAGGGCCGAATGCGGCAACGACATGCCGAGTGCTTCGCCGACGACTTGCGCCGTCGCAGCTGTCCCGAGAAATTGGCAGCCACCACCCGGTGTGCCGCAGGCGCGGCAACCGAGGTCCGCGGCTTCTTCGAGCGAAATCAATCCGTGCGAGTAACGCACGCCGAGCGTTTGCACTGCGCCTGCATCTTCGCCGGTCGTCGGTGGAAGCGTCACGCCGCCGGGCACGAGCACGCATGGCAGGTCGGGCGTACCCGCGAGCGCCATCATCATCGCCGGCAGCCCTTTGTCGCATGTAGCGATACCGATTACGCCCGAGCGCACGGGCAGTGAGCGGATGAGGCGGCGGAAAAGTTGAGCGGCATCATTGCGATACGGCAGGCTGTCGAACATGCCGGCCGTTCCCTGCGTGCGGCCATCGCACGGATCGGAGCAATACGCCGCGAATGGAATCGTCTTCAACTCGCGTAACTCGCGCGCGGCGGCTTCCATCAGCAGGCCAATTTCCCAGTGACCGGTGTGATAACCGAGTGCGATGGGCGAACCATCCGGCGCGCGCAGACCGCCCTGCGTGCTGAGGATGAGAAATTGTTTGCGGCCCAACTCGGAGGGGTTCCATCCCATGCCGGCGTTCTGGGTGAGGCCGAAAAGATTACCGCTCGGTTGGTGCAGCAGGAGATCTTCGGTCACCGGCAACTTGCCGATGGGTCCGGGCGCTTTGGTGCGGATGCGGTAAATCGCTTCGTCGCTCATCGCAGCGATTCAACCAAAAGAATCACGATACGAAAAGACGCAAAGAGGCGGACGTGGATGGCAGGCCTACTCCCGCGATGCAGTTGCTGAAACGAAAACCCCGCCGATGATCAGATCACCGTACCGTGCGGAACGACGCCGCCTTTGGGAATGATAACGATGCCATCGCGGACAAAATAGAGCGGGTGATCGAAGTTCTCCGGCTTGCCGTCGGGAGTGATGATGCAATTGTCACCAATACGGGCGTTCTTATCGATGATCGCGTTCTCAATGCGACAGTTGATGCCGACGCCCACGCGCGGGCGCGATAGATTCTGGTTCTCCGCGATGGATTCCTGCGACTCGTAGTAGTCGCTACCCAGCAGGATAGTGCGGAAGAGCCGCGTGCCCGCGCCGATGAGGCTGCGCACCCCGACGATGGAATGCTGCACTTGCGCGCGGTTGATAATGCAACCGTCAGAGATGACGGCGTGGTCGATGGCGGCGCCGTTGATTTTCGAGGCCGGCAGAAAACGCGGCCGCGTGTAAATCGGGGCGTGCATATCGAAGAAGTTGAAACGCGGTAGTTCCGAAGCCACGTCGAGGTTCGCTTCGAAGAATGAGCGGATAGTGCCGATGTCTTCCCAGTAACCTTGGAAGACGTAAGAGAAAACTCGCTGAGTCTGGATGGCGGCGGGAATGATGTGTTTGCCGAAGTCGGTGTGCGTGTTGTCGAGCAACTTGAGGAGCACTTCCCGATTGAAAACATAAATACCCATCGAGGCGAGGAATCGATCGTCTTGCCCCTCAATACCAAGCTTTTCGTGCGATTCGCGCGGCAAGCAAAGCGGGTCGAGCGCCGCCGGCTCCTTCGGCTTCTCCACGAAATTAACAATCCGCAGGTCGCTGTTGATTTGCATGACCCCGAGCGAAGGAGCTGTGGCGCGATCCACGGGAATGGTGGCGATGGTCAACTCCGACTCCGTCTCCACGTGCTGAGCGAGAATCTTCCGGAAATCCATCCGGTAAAGCTGATCGCCACTCAGGATGATCATGTAGTCGAAGCGGTGGCTGAGAAAATGAATCAGATTTTTCCGCACCGCGTCGGCCGTACCCTGATACCACGAGGTGTCGTTCAACGTCTGTTCCGCCGCAAGAATCTCCACAAAGCCGGCGGAGAAATGATCGAACTTGTACGACTGCGAGATGTGCCGGTGCAGCGAGGCGGAGTTGAACTGCGTCAACAGATAGACGCGCTTCAGATCGGAGTTGATGCAGTTCGAGATCGGGATGTCCACCAAGCGATACTTGCCCGCGAGCGGCACGGCCGGTTTGGAACGCTCCTTCGTGAGCGGGAAGAGACGCGTCCCCTGCCCGCCGCCCATCACGACGCACAGGACGTTACCACTGCCGATGGAATTGTTGCTGGTTGGCATAAACTTACTTCCCCGCTTGCGGAACCGAGAGGTCTTCTCATTACATTGCATCGCCTCGGAGGGCAAGAGACTTCGAGCCATCAACCTGCTATCTCCTCATGTGTGGAATCCTTGGTTACATCGGTAAACGCCCGGCCACTCCGCTAATTCTCGAGGGGCTTCGCCGCCTCGAATACCGCGGCGACGACAGCGCCGGCAGCGCCGTGCTCGGCGCCGCGGGCCACCAATTCAAATCCGCCACGGACACCGAGGTGCTCGCCCACCTCATCGGCGAGCAATACGAGAAGCTCCGCAACATCGCCAGCGACGAACATTTGCTCGTTCGCGCTGTCAGCGCCCCGTTGCGCGAAGTCATCGGCACTTACGGCATCGGCGTCGCCTCCACCAAAGCCTTCACTTCGCAGATCACGGTACTCACGCTCCTCGCGCTTTATCTCGGACGCATTCGTAATCTTCCAGTGCAGCGTGGTCTGAAAATCATTCGCGCTGTCGAAGCCATCCCCCAACAGGTTGAGCAAATCCTTGCGCACGACGCTCACATCAAACGAATCGCCCTGCGTTATGCGAAGTCGGAAGACTTCTTCTTCCTCGGCCGCCAGTACAATTTTCCTGTCGCCCTCGAAGGCTCTCTCAAGCTGAAGGAAATCTCCTACATCCACGCCGCAGGTTATCCCTCCGCCGAAATGAAGCACGGCCCCATCGCTCTCGTGGACGAGAAGACGCCCGTCGTCATCGTCGCGCCGAGCGACGCGCTTTACGACAAGACGTGAAGTAACCTGGGCGAGATGAAAGCCCGGCACGCGCCCGTCATCGCCCGCGCCACCGAAGGCAATATGGAAATCTCCCAGCAGGCCGACGCGGCCATTCACTTGCCCGCCACGCTCGACCCGCTCTTTCCCCCTGCTCGGCGTCATCCCGCTGCAACTGCTCGCCTACCATATCGCCGTCGCCCGCGGTTGCGACGTGGACAAACCACGTAACCTCGCCAAGAGCGTTACCGTCGAGTAGCAATTGCTCTGTTGGTTGAGAAAACTTGAGCCATCTCCCAAAAAGCTCGTTGTGTCGTCGTTCGAAACATTCTATTCGTGAACGCCTATGGCTCTCACGGCCGACAATCTTTTGAAAGAGCGATTCGTAAAATCAGCCCAAGCCGACAACGCGGCAGCTCCCTACGTGCTCGGCGAGTCGAACACGGAAGCCGAGCGCCTACTCGTGCTCGATGCGGTCTATGGCGAAACCAGCCGCGTGTGGCTCCGCCGTGCCGGATTGCGCGAAGGCTGGCGCTGCGCCGATCTCGGCTGTGGTCCCGGCCACATCGCATTCTGGCTGGCGGAACAAGTCGGCACGAGCGGCCATGTCACCGGTGTGGATTGCGCCAAGCTTTTCGTGAACCTCGCACGAGAGAGTGCCCACCAACGCGGCCTCAGCCACGCGCTCTTCGTCGAAGGCGATGGGAGCGCGCCTCCCTTGCCAAACTCCACCTTCGACCTCGTCTATTCGCGCTGCCTGCTCTCGCATCTACCCGACCCGCTCGCGGTGCTGCAACGAATGGCTGCGCTCGCCAAACCCGGCAGCGCCATCGTGGTGGAAGACATCGATTGCGGCGGCGGCTTCGCTCACCCCGAATCGCCGGCGCGGATGCGGCACCTCGAACTCTATCAAGCCATCGTCCGCCACCACGCCGGCGATCCGTTGCTCGGCCGCAAACTGCCGCGCCTCTTCCGTGCCGCTGGCCTGATTGAAATTCACGTCGAAATCGTCACGCCCATCGAACCGGTCACAGCGGTCAAACGCCTTTACCCCCTCACTCTCGCTGGATTAAAACCCGCGCTCGTCAGAGCCGGCCTCGCCACAAACGGGGAACTGGATGCGCTCATCGCCGATCTTCACGCGATGGCCGACGATCCGGCCAAGACCGTTTCCTCCTGCCCGCTCGTGCAAGTCCGAGCCCGCAAAGCGGCCTGACTTTTCCCTTTGGCAGCGCGGATGCCTGTGGCTTAATCGTCGCACCATGCATCGTATCGGCATCATCGGCGGCAGCGGGCTTTATCACATCGATGGATTCACCAACCAGAAATGGGTGAACGTGAAGACGCCCTTCGGTGCGCCCTCGGATGATTTTCTCACCGGCAAACTCGCCGGACGGGACGTGGTCTTTCTTCCGCGCCACGGTCGCGGCCATCGCATCCTGCCTTCGGAGTTGAATCACCGCGCCAACATCTGGGCGATGAAGAAACTGGGCGTCCACTGGATCATCAGTGTCAGCGCCGTCGGTTCGCTTCAGAAAAAGTATCGCCCCTGCGACATCGTGCTGGTAGACCAGTTTCTCGACCGCACCAAACAGTCGTTGAACCACACCTTCTTCGGACGCGGCATCGTCGCGCATATCGCTTTCGCCCATCCTATCTGCGAGGAGTTGCGCCGTATTCTGCTCAAGAGCGCTCGCGCCGAGAAAGCCCGTGCGCACGACGGCGGCACTTACACGAATATGGAAGGCCCCGCCTTCAGCACCCGCGCCGAGTCACGCGCCAACCACCGCGCCGGCCTCGACGTGATTGGGATGACCAACCTCGGCGAAGCCAAGTGTGCGCGCGAAGCCGAGATCGCTTACGCGACGCTCGCAATGATCACCGACTACGATTGCTGGAACGAGGCACACGACCACGTGACCGTCGAGATGGTCATCGAATGCCTCCACCGGAACGCTGCGATGGCCAAGCGCATCGTCACTCGCGCCATCCCGCAAATTCCCAGCGCGCCAAGTTGGCCGTGCCACGATGCATTGAAAAACTCCATCATGACCGACCGTAAACTCTGGCCCGCCAAGACCCGGAAAGAACTCGCGCCGCTGTTGAAGAAATATCTCTGATATGAGCAAGACCATCATCAAACCCGCCAAAGCCGCACCGGCCGTCGGCCCCTACAACCACGCCGTGCGCGCCGGCGATCTACTCTTCTGTTCCGGCCAAATCCCGCTCGATCCAGCCACAGGCCAACTCGTCGTTGGCGACATCAAAGTTCAAACCGAGCGTGTGCTGGAGAACATCAAGATCATCCTCGATGACCAGCGTCTCGGCTTCGCGAACGTGGTGAAGACCACTGTTTTCCTCACCAACCTCGCCGACTTCGCCGCGATGAACGAGGTGTATACGAAGCATTTCACCGGCGATTTCCCCGCCCGCTCTACCGTGCAAGTCGCCGCCCTGCCTCGCGGCGCAACCGTCGAGATTGAAGTCATCGCTCACTACTAAAATGGAGCCGTATCTTTTCTTGTTGGTCGGCGTGACGCTCGGAGCCGTGATCGGCTGGCTTCTCCGTTCGCTTCGCCAACCACCCGCGCCGGACAACCGATTGGAAACGGAACTGCGTCAGCAACTCGTCCAGCGCGAAATTGATTTAAGCAAAGCCCGCGAGATTCAAAATCAAACGACCGCCACCGTCGCGGAAGCCAACGCCAAACGCGAGGCAGCGGATCATCTGCTCGCTAATCAAAATGCGTTGCACGAGCGCCAGCTTGGCGAAGCTAAAGCCGCTCAGGAAAAGGCGCTGGTTGATTTGCGTGAATCGTTCAAAGCTTTGAGTGCCGAGGCGCTGCGCCAGACGCAGCCGGAATTCTTTCGTTTGGCCACCGAGACACTCGGCCGTTTCACCACCGAAGCGAAAGGTGATCTCACTTTGCGCCAAGCATCCATCGCCAATCTAGTGAAGCCGCTGGAGGATCAACTCAAAGCCTACCAAGCGCACCTCACTCAAAGCGCGACGAGCCAGACCAACACGCTCGGACAGGTGCGTCAGCAACTCGAGCAACTCTCGCAACAAAGTGCGACGCTCGCCAATGAGACGCAGCAGTTCCGCGCCGTGCTGAAATCGAATCAAGCGCGCGGTCGTTGGGGTGAAGCCACATTGCGAAACGTGGTGGAAAGCGCCGGTTTGAGCCAGCACTGTGATTTCGTCGAACAATCTTCCGGCGAGGAAGGCCGCCCCGATCTGCTTATCAAAATGCCCGGAGAACGAGTCATCATCGTGGACTCAAAAGTTCCCGATCTCGATTCACTCACCAACATTGACGCCGCCGATCCCAGCACACGCACCGAAGCCTGCGCTGCACATGCCGCACGGCTAAAAACCACGATGCGCGATCTCGCTAAGCGTCAGTATGCGCGCCAGTTTCCAAACGCCTTCGACTACGTTGTGCTGTTCCTCCCCGCCGAGTCACTCTACAGCGCCGCGCTGGAAGGCGATCGCGATCTCCACATCGAAGCGGGTCGCCAGAAAATCGTCCTCGCCACGCCCTCGACACTCATCGCTTTGCTGAACTCCGTGAAGCTCTCTTGGCAACAGCATGCGCAGGCCGAGAACGCTCGCGCCATCGCCACAGCCGCGCAGGAATTGTATTCACGGGTCTCAACCTTCATCGGACATTTTGAGAAAATCCGCGCCGGACTGGAGAAAGCGACGAGCGCCTACAATGACGCTCTCGGTAGTTATGAAAGAAATGTCCGTCCGCAGGGCGAGCGTTTAAAGGAACTCGGCGCGGGTGTGGAAGGAAAAACCATCGCGGAAGTCTCTCTCCTATCCGAACCATTGCGCATACCGCCCACGAAGTAACCGGCTCCTTACAGAATCACCGGTTGTCCCGTGGCGATGGATCGTTCTTCCGCCTCGCAAAGCTCGACTGCATTAGCGCCGTCAGCAGCCGTAACGATGCTCGGCGGCTTCCCAGCTTGGATGGATTCGAGAAAGTGCCTCCACTCACCCACGTAGCCGTCCGCTCCGTTGCAAGGAACTCCGCGTGGTTCCTGACCTGATTCGAAAAGTTTCAGTGCCTCCTTGCCGCGCGCGAAATCGTAGTCGGCCGTCGCCCGCTCGAAGTTCACCGTGTAAGCCATATTGAAGCCGAATCCACGCGTCATCGCCCAACTCCCCTCCGCGTGAACCACGGCACCGCCGGCCACATCGTACTGCGCAATCACATGGTCAATCGCCCCACTCACGGAACTGTGGCCGGTGGCGAAAACGCGACGAGGCCGGCCAAAACAGAACTGCACGAAGTCCGCGTCGTGGATATGCAGGTCGAGCAAAGCCCCGCCGGATTTCTTGCCATCGAGAAAATTCTGCTGTCCCCACGCGGGAGGTTCCGCCACGCGACGGAATCGCGCGCTCAACACTCGTCCGTAGCGGTCTTCGTCAATCGCCTGTTTCAACCACGCCCACTCAGGCCAGAAACGCAGACACATCGCGGGCATTAGAAAACCCTTCGACTGCGCGGCCTCCGCGACAATCGCACGTGCCTCGGCAGCGGTTCGCGCGAGCGGTTTCTCGCAGAAGACATGCTTGCCGGCACGCAGCGCGGCGATGGCTTGTTCAACATGCAAGTGCGTGGGCGTGGTGAGGTCCACCACGTGAATCTCGGGATCCGCCAACAACGCAGCGAAATCGCGGTAGGGTTTCACCTCGCGCATATCGAGGCGCACCGGTTCGTGCGTGCCGGTGTTGCCGAAAACTTTGCTGAAATCGCCGTCGAGGTTTCGGCCGCTCGGATTGCAAAGCGCGGCGATGCGCGCCTCGGGAATTTGTCGAAGCGCTTTGATGTGCGCCACCGCCATAAAACCGGTGCCGACAATGCCGATGTTGACCGGAGTCATTCGGTTTACATTTTTTGCGGACGCGGCGAGCGGCGTAGTCCGTTCTGAAACAGCAGGCTCCAAACCATCCAGACCGCTTCGCGCACGATGGCACCAGACATTTTCGATGTGCCTTGAAACCGGTCGGTGAAAATAATCGGTGCCTCGACGACTTTCATCCCCTGCCGCCAAATCTTATGCGTCAACTCGATCTGGAAGCTGTAGCCGTTGGATTTCACCGCATCGAGATCGAGGCTCGCCAACGCGTGGCGCCGGAAACATTTGAAGCCGCCGGTCGGATCGGTGAACGGCATCCCAGTGATGATGCGCACGTAACTGGCCGCGGTGAGGCTCAGCATCAACCGCCGCAGCGGCCAGTTGATGACGCGAATGCCGTTCGAGTAGCGCGAACCGATGGCGAGATCGGCGTCGGTGATCGCAGCGAGAAATCGCAGGATGTCGTCGGGGTTATGCGAGAAGTCGCCGTCCATCTCGAAGATGAACTCGTAGTCGCGCTCCAGTGCCCACTTGAAACCGGCAATGTACGCGCGCCCCAAGCCCGCCTTGCCCGGACGATGCAGGACGTGAATCTGCGGATGCTTCGCGGCAAGTTCATCCGCCAAACGTCCGGTGCCATCGGGCGAATTATCGTCCACCACCAGCAGGTCCACCGGCGCAGACAGCTTCAAGAGACGCTCCGCGAGCGCAGGCAGATTCTCCCGCTCGTTGTAGGTTGGCACGATGACCAGCGTTTTTCCGGTTGAGTCGGGCATCTCGTGTAGGAAGCAAAGCGACTCGCGCAGGCAAGCGCAAGCCACAAAACGCTCGGTGTTTCCGCGGGAAACTCAGCGCCTCAATCGGACGCGGTGTAACCGAAAAGTGATTTTGAAAACAGTCCGTTGGTCTGTTACTATTGCGTTCATGGCTGTCTCACGCCGCAAATTTCTCTCCGGTTCGGGCCTCGTCGCCGCAGGCGCCGCCGCTTTCCCGCACATCGCACGGTCGGTGGACACCGCCTCGGCACGACCGGGCCAAAAGCCGTCCAAGATCATCCACCTCGTCGCCGATGGGATGAGCCTCGCCACGCTTTCGATGGCCGATCAACTCGCCCACCTCAGCCGCAAACGCGGTCTCGCGTGGCTCGAATTGCATCAGCGTGCCGGCGCGCATCACGGGCTGATGAACATGCGTTCGCTCAATTCGCTGGTGACCGATTCCTCGGCCGCCTCGTCGAGTTGGGGTTCCGGTTCCCGCATCGTGAACGGCACGGTGAACATCCTGCCCGACGGTCGCGAGTTGACGACAATCTACGAACTCTTCGCCCAAGCCGGATGGAAGCGCGGTCTCGTCACAACCACCGAGATCACGCACGCGACGCCCGCGGGCTTTGCCACGAAAGGATTGAAGCGCGAAGCCGCCGAGGCTATCGCCACGCAGTATCTCGACCGCGGCGTTGAAGTGCTGCTCGGTGGCGGACGCAAGTTCTTCGACAAAACAAAACGTAAAGATAAACGCGACGTGTTCGCGGAGTATCGCGGGAAGAACTACGCGATCTTGAACGAAGCCGATGACCTCGCTGGCGCACCGCTCGACAAGCCGTGGCTCGGCACTTTCGCCCCGAGTCACCTGCCCTTCACCGTGGATCACACGCGCGACGTGAAGCTGGCTAAGGCCGTGCCGACGCTCGCCGCGATGACCAAGCGTGCGCTAGAAAAACTCGTGCGCCACGAGCGTTTCATCCTGCAAGTCGAAGGCGGCCGAGTGGATCACGGTTGCCACATGAACGATGCCGCGGCGGCGTTCTTCGACCAGATTGCGTTCGATGAGGCACTCGAAGTTTGTATCGAGTTCCAGCGACAGCACGCGGACACGCTTCTCGTCATCACCACTGACCACAGCACCGGCAACCCTGGCCTGAACGGCACCGGCTTGAATTACAGCCTCAGCCCGCTGCTCTTCTCAAACCTGCTCGATGTGAAAGCGTCGTTCTCGGAAATTCTAATCCAGTTAGGTGTGGCTCAAGACCCGAGAAAAATCAGCGTGCCCGCTGAACCGGAAAAGAAACTCGTGCCCGTCACCGACCCGAGTAAGATCATCGCCATTATCAAGGAGACGACCGGCTACGAACTCACGCTGCGCCGCGCGAAGTTGCTCCTGCCGTTCCTCAAGAAAGAAGGCGAGCCGGTTTACAACCTGATGAACTCGCTCACCTGTCAACTCGGGCAGTTGATGGCGAACTACAGCGGCGTGGGCTGGACCAGCGGCGCGCACACGTCCGACTACGTGCCGATCTCGGCGTTCGGTCCGGGCGCGGAACGCTTCGCTGGATTCATTCAGAACACCGACGTGTTCCGCCACTACACCGATCTTGCCGGCATTGATTTCCGCAATCCCGAGTCACCGCTCATCGGCGCCGCCGCGCCTGACAGCGGACTCCTCGCGCCTCACTGGACAGCGTGACCGCGCGGATTTATTCGTTCTCATTATTTCAATGGCTAAACCGAAATTCATCGAGCTGGGCGAACTGCAGATTCCGATTCTGTACGAGGACCGCTCCGTGCTCGCCCTCGACAAACCGGCCGGCTGGCTGCTCGTGCCCGACGATTGGCATCAGACCTCGCGCAATCTGCAAGCAGCCATCAACGCATCGATTGCCGCGTGCGAATTCTGGGCGCACAGCCGAAACCTTCGCTTCCTCCGCTACATTCACCGACTCGATGCGGAGACCAGCGGCGTGTTGCTCTGCGTGAAAAGTCCCGGCGCGATGGCGGGTTATAGCCAGCTCTTCGAATCGCGCCAGACGGAGAAGGTTTACCTCGCCGTCGTCCACGGTGAACCGCGCCAACGTGAATGGACCTCCAACCAACCGCTCAGCCCCGCGCCCGGTGTGGCAGGCCGTATGAAAGTGGACGAGCGCGATGGCAAGCCGGCCGAGACGCATTTCCGCGTACTGGAAACGAAAGCCGACCGCTCGCTGATCGAAGTCCATCCGCTCACAGGACGCACGCACCAGATCCGCGTCCACCTCGTCGACGCGGGCCATCCCGTAGTTGGCGATCCGATCTACGGCCCCGTCGGACGTTTCAAAGACGGGCCGCTCGCGTTGCGCGCCGTCGCGCTCGGCTACACCGATCCTTTCACGCGACGGCATGTTCACATCACCGCGTCGGCGGAGGATTTTCTGCGCACACACGGTTTCAATCGTTGAACCGATCATCGTAGAAAGCGGTCGCGCCGCACCTCCGTCGCCCATAATCGCCTTGAAGTCCGGCGTGTGTCGGCTAACCTTGCCGCCCTTTTGGATATGAATTATCGCATCTCGACGCGCGCCGCCTCGCTCGCCCCTTCGCTCACTCTGGCCATTGATTCAAAGGCCAAAGCCATGAAGGCCGCCGGCGAAGATGTCGTCGGATTCGGTGCCGGCGAGCCGGACTTCGACACGCCGCAGCACATCAAGGACGCCTGTTCCCAAGCGCTCGCTGCGGGTTTCACCAAGTACACGCCCTCCAGCGGCATTCCTGAATTGCGCCAAGCGGTGGCCGACAAATTCCAGCGCGACAACGGTCTCACTTACAAGGCCAGTCAAATCATCGTTTCCTGCGGCGGCAAACATTCTTGTTACAACGTCATCCTCGCCACGTGCGCGGAAGGCGACGAGGTCATCATTCCCGCGCCGTACTGGCTGAGCTATCCGGAAATGGTCAAGCTCGCCGGCGCCACGCCGGTCATTCTCTCCACGAGCGACAAGACCGAGTTCAAAGTCACGCCCGAGCAACTGCGCGCCGCCATCACGCCGCGCTCGCGCCTGTTCATCCTCAATTCACCGAGCAACCCCACCGGCACTGTGTACACGCCAGCGGAGATTAGAGCCCTCGGCGACATCTGCGTGGAGAAGGGCGTGCTCATCATGAGCGATGAGATTTACGAACACCTCGTCTATGACGACGCCAAGCACGTGAGCGTGGCGAGCTTCTCGCAGGCGCACTACGATCACACCATCATCGTCCACGGCCTCGCAAAAGCGTGGAGCATGACCGG
>CAMASG010000069.1 GCA_945860945.1 Akkermansia muciniphila | reverse complement strand
AGCAGGGCCGCAAGATGTCGAAGACGCTCGGCAATTCGCCCGACCCGCTCGACCTCATCGCTCGCTACGGCGCGGACGCTTTGCGATTCGGCACGATGCGCAGCGCGCCGCTCGGCCAAGACGTGCTCTTCGACGAGAAGGACGTGGAGTTGGGCCGCAACTTCTGCAACAAGCTCTGGAACGCGTGCCGCTTCCGCCAGATGCAGGGCGGCGAGACGGAAGGCGAAATCATGCCCGCGCTGCTCACGAGCGACGACAAATGGATTCTGCTGCGGCTCGATCAAGCCATCCGCGAAGTGACCGACGCGCTCGCGACTTACAACTTTGCCCTCGCCGTGCAGACGCTGCACCGCTTTTTCTGGAGCGAGTATTGCGACTGGTATGTCGAGGCGAGCAAGGCGGCGTTCTTCGGCGACGATGCGGCGCTCAAGGCGAACACTCTCGCCGTGATTGATTTCGTTCTCGGCCACACGCTGCGACTATTCCATCCGTTCCTGCCGTTCATCACGGAAGAGCTGTGGCACGGGATGGGTTTTGCTGCGGACATGCCGGCGGAGCAGGGTGGCAAAACCATCATGACCGCGCACTGGCCCAAGCCGTTGGGCGAAGAATTCAAGAGCAACTACGGACTGGACGAGAGCGACGAGCAGTTCGTCGCGACCAAGCACGAACTCGTCACGCTCGGCCGCAATCTCAAGGCGGAGTTCAACCTTTCCACCAAGCGTGTGACTTTTCAATTCCGCCCCGAAGGCAGGTTGCCAGCGCATGAATTGGAAGTCCTGCGCCTGCTGCTCGGCGCGGAGAAAATTGATTGCATCACCACCGCGCCTGCCAAAGGCACGCCCGCCGTGCGCAACGCGCTGGGTGAACTTTTTCTGCCGCTTGCCGGCGTGGTGGACTTCGCCGCCGAACGTGCCCGCCTTGGCAAAGAATTAGAAAAAATCGCCGCCGAGATTCCGAAGGTGCAGGAGAAGCTCAATAACCCCGGATTCACGCAGAAGGTGCCGGCAGCCGTTCTCGCCGAACACCGGCAACGCCTCGCCGACTGGCAAACTAAGGAACAACAAGTCCGCACGGCGCTCGCCGCGCTCGAATCGGCATAGGTTCGCGTGAAAAGCGCTCTCGTCCAATTTCTCGACCAATCGCTGCAGCCGGCCGGACTCATCTGGCTGCTGCTTCTCGGATTGGGCGTGCTGCAATGGCGCGCGCGGTTGCGGCGCTGGGCGTGGGCCACGTTCAGCATAGCCATGCTTTTCTCTGTCGCCGCCGGCACGCCGTTGCCGAAGGTGCTCTTGCGAACACTGGAGCGCCCGTATTCGACACAGAACATCGATGCGCTCCCCGAGGCCGATGCCGTACTGGTATTGGGAGGATCTGTAGGTAATGGCCAATATGAGCCGGCAGGTTTAGGTCTTAGCGATGCGAGTGACCGAATCATGACCGGTGTCGAGTTGGTACGGCGCGGCAAGGCGCGTCATCTAGTGATGGGAGGTGGGGCGAATATTGTTAATGGAGTTGTTCAAGCCGAGGTCGACGTCATTGAGCCTTGGCTCCAGCGATGGAATCTCGTGAGTGGTCCCATTCTGCGACTGCCGATTTGCACTAACACTCGGGACGAGGCGGTGGCGTTTTCGAACTTAACGAAGGAGCGTGGATGGAAGCGTGTGATGCTCGTCACCTCGGCGTGGCATATGCGGCGATCGGAGGCGGTCTTCCGTTCAGCGGGAGTAGCAGTGATTCCTGTCGCGTGTGATTTTCGAACCTACCCAGTTGAGAGAGGTTGTTCGATTAGCGAATGGCCCATCGTTCCACAGCCTGGAGCTCTTCAGGGATTCCATGTTTACTGCCACGAGATCATCGGCTGGTGGTATTATCGCATACGAGGTTGGATCAAAACCGAGGATGCCTGCTGCAAGGAAACGCATGAAGCGAACTGAACTCGCCCGCTCTCTCGCCGCTGCTGTGAAAGCTGCTCGTGCGGCGGGTGCGCTGATGCGCCGCAATCTTGCTGCGGTTAAGCGGGTCAATGAATCTTCCCAGCACGACATCAAGCTCGAACTGGACGTGCGTTGTCAGAAGTTAATCGAGCGGACGTTGCGCGCGGCTTTTCCTGCCGTGGCCATTCTCGGCGAGGAGGGTGTGTTGGGTGATACGCACGCAGACGCGCGCTGGGTGGTGGATCCGATTGATGGCACGGTCAATTTCGCCTACGGCATTCCGCACGCGTGTGTCTCGATTGCGCTACAGGTGAAGTCCTCCGGAAACGTTCGTAGCAAGTCAGGCCTCGTGTATCCCGATGGTTACGAGACGGTGGTGGGCGTTGTTTACGATCCTTTCCTCGACGAACTGTGGACGGCGATTCGCGGCCAATTGGCGCGGTTGAACGGCAAGCCGATTCGTGTGAGTTCGCGCAAGCGATTGAACGAAGCGATCATCGCGATGGGGTTCGCCAAATATCGCGAGACACTCACGGCGACGTTGCCGGTGTTGAATCACCTCGTGCATCGTGTACGCAAGATTCGCATTCTCGGTGCGGCGGCACTTTCGATGGTGTGGGTGGCCAATGGTCGGCTGGACGCCTATCGGGAGCGGGGCGTGCGTCTGTGGGACATCGCCGCGGGCGGTTTGATTGTCGAATGCGCGGGCGGCGAGTTCTGGCGTCGTGCCGTGGTGGGCGAGCACAGTTACGAGATCATCGCTCACAACGGCAAACTGCGCCGGCAGATTACTGCGGCTGGCTGAATTTCACTTCTTCCCGCGTCGCGGCCGACTCGCGGCGATGAAGCTCCGAAAAATCTGCAGGTGCTCCGCGTGCTTGTCGCAGAGTCGTTCGGGATGGAACTGGACGCCGAGCAGATAAGGAGACAATCCCGGCTCCGCTGGTTCGAGCCCTTCGATAATGCCATCCTCGCTCGTGGCGGTGACGCGGAGCGGCGGCGCAACTTTCCCCGCGGCTTGATGGTGTGATGTGTTCGTACCGAACCGCTCCTTGCCGGTGATGAGGGCGAGCAGCGAACCAGAAGCGACGATCACATCGTGAACGAGCTCATTCTTCGCGTCGCTGCGACGGTGGTCGAGTGCGCCGGGCACTTGCGTTGGGATATCGGCGATGAGTGTGCCGCCGAGGGCGACGTTCAGCACTTGATGTCCACGGCAGATGGCGAGCAGCGGCTTGTGCTGGCGCAACGCTTCATCAATCAGAATCAGTTCGAAGAGGTCGCGCTGGCGATCGATGCCCAGCACCTTTTTTCGCAGGCTCTCGGGCATCGCTTTGTCGTAGAGATCGGGCTCGACGTCATCGCCGCCGGTGAGCATCACGCCGTCGCTGCGGCGCACGGCCTCGGCCACTAGTGATGCAGTTTCGGTGATGGGTAAAACCCACGGCAACCCGCCAACCGCGGTGATGGCAAAGGCGTAACGGTTGGAAAGGCTCAGGGAAGCGTCGCTGAATTCCTCACCCTTTTTTTGCGTGCTGGGGGTGATGAGAATCAGCGGGACGTTTTTCATCTCACATCTTCACTTCGGGAAAACGGTCGCGGATGGCTTTCCTGATTTTACCTTCCTCCTCGGGGCGATGCAGTCGGCGTTGGCTGCGGCGTTGGACGGAGTCCAGCAGCTTAAGCCAATCCTCGATCGGAGGATCTTGGATGAGATGCCACTGTTCGTTGCGTTTGGCGCGCCGATAAAAAATCCATTGGCTGCCGATGTGTTGCGCGTACACGTCGAACTTCACCCCTTCTTCGTCGTGCCGCGTCCAGCCAATTTCCGCTTTTGCACCCATATCACTCAGGTAAATCGACGCTGGCGACGGCCATCGCGGCGATACCTTCTTCGCGGCCGACGAAGCCGAGATGCTCGTTGGTCGTGGCTTTGATGCCGACCTTGGTGGCGGCGATACCGAGCGCGGTGGCGATGTTAGCTTTCATCGCGCTGGCGTGCGGCAACACTTTCGGCGCTTGGGCGATAATCGTGGCGTCGATGTTCACGATGCGGCCGCCGCGGGCTTTCACCTGCTTCGCGGCTTCCTCGAGAAAGATGCGACTCGGCGCGCCTTTCCAGCGCGGGTCGGTGTTGGGGAAGAATTGGCCGATGTCGCCCGCACCGATTGTGCCGAGCACGGCGTCGCAGATGGCGTGCATCAACGCATCCGCGTCCGAGTGGCCGTCGAGGCCTTTCGTGTGAGGGATTTCGACGCCGCCAAGGATGAGCTTGCGCCCGGCGACCAGCGGATGGACATCGTAACCGATACCGACATGAATCATAAAATGGTCGGAGCGACAGGATTTGAACCTGCGACACCTTGCTCCCAAAGCAAGTACTCTACCGGGCTGAGCTACGCTCCGTGCTGCGCCGAATCTTCCACGCCACGCGCGCCGCGGCAAGGCTTTCCGCGCATTAACGCTTCCGTTGAGTGCGGAGATGGGGTTAAGTTACCCCATGGCGTTTAGTCAACTTGGTCTAGCTCAACCGATCGTCGATGGCGTAAAGGCGATGGGTTACGTGGATCCGACCCCCATCCAACTCCGCGCGATTCCGCTCGTCCTCGCGGGCACGGACGTGATCGGTAGCGCGCAGACGGGCACGGGCAAAACGGCTGCGTTCGGCCTGCCGATCCTTTCCAAAATTGGCAGTCACCAACCGGCGCCGCGCGTGCTCATCCTCGAGCCGACGCGTGAACTCGCTGCGCAGGTGGAGACGGCTTTTCGCGACTTCGCGCGCTTCACCAATTTGCGGGTCGCCGTGATGTACGGCGGCGTGGGTTACGGCAAACAGACCGACGCGCTCAAAGAAGGCGTGGACGTTCTCGTCGCGACGCCAGGCCGCTTGCTCGACCACATTGAGCAGGGCGTCTGCCGCCTGAACCAGATTCAATATCTCGTGCTCGACGAGGCCGATCGCATGCTCGACATGGGCTTCCTGCCCGACGTGCGTCGCATCGTGGATAAGTGCCCGCGCGACCGCCACACCTCGCTTTTCTCAGCCACCGTTCCCGTGCAGATCGAGACGCTCATCCAGTGGGCGATGCGGAATCCCGAGACGATCGAGATTGGCGCGCGCCGTTCGCCGGCGGAGACCATCAAGCACGTGCTGTATCCCGTGGCAGAGTCGCAGAAGTCGGACCTGATGCTCGAGTTGTTGAATCGTGTGAACTACGATTCCGTCATCATTTTCTGTCGCACGAAACACGGAGCCGACCGCATCGCGAGCCTTCTCGAACGTCATAAACACGCGGTGGCAGTGCTTCACTCGAACCGCACGCAGCGGGAGCGCGAAGAGGCGTTGCAGGGTTTTCGCGATGGCAAACACGAGGTGCTAGTGGCCACGGACATCGCCGCGCGCGGTCTCGACATCGCGGACGTGAGCCACGTGGTGAACTACGATGTGCCGCAGCACCCGGAGGATTACGTGCACCGCATCGGTCGTACCGGTCGCGCCCAATCGACGGGCGACGCGCTCACGATCATGGTGGCCGAGGATGCCACCCACGTTTTCGCTATCGAGCGCTACATCGGAAAGAAAATCGCCCGCGAGAAAATCGAAGGGTTCGATTACAAGTACACCGCAATCTTCGACGAAGATAAGCCTGGGGCTCTTTCGCCGCACGAGCGTAAAGTGAAGGCTGTGCGCGTTCGCGGTGGCTACTACTTCGGCCCGTCCGTCCGCAAGCGCCGCCGCTAATTTTCTTCTCGTTACAGACTACCGGTTCGCGGTCGTTTGTTTTCCTTCACCGATGCAGTAGAGGTGTTTGTCGCCCCGCAGGTAGAGCTTGCCGTCGCTGATCGCCGGCGAGGCGTAGGTGGGTTCGCCAAGCTTGTTTTGGGCGACGAGCTCGTAGATTTTTCCCGGGCGGACGACGAAGGTTGCGCCGTCGTCGTTCAGGAAATAGACCAAGCCGTTTGCGGATACGAGCGAGGCGTGGCTGCGGCCGATTTTCTCCTGCCAGAGCGGTTCTCCGGTCTTCGCCACGAGGCAGTTCGCCATGCCGGTGTCGCCCACGATGAGGAAATAATCGCCTTCACTGATGGGTGAGGGCACATAGGAAACCATGCTGGCCTTGGTGTGATGCCATGCGACCTGCGGGTGAGTGAACTCCGCTTGGTGGTAAATGTCGCCGAGATTTCCGCTGCCGGTGTGGCGCAGGCCAAGCAGGTGGTGCTGCGGAAATCCTGCCGTGAGGAAGAGCAGGTCGGCGCGCTCGTTGTAAACGAGCGAGGCGACGTATTGCTCCGTGGGACCTTTGAGATACCAGTGGACCTTGCCGGTATCGGGGTCGTAGCTCGCTGTCGATTTGTCGCCCGCCACAATCATCTGCGTGCGGCCAGAGAGCTGGCGGATGAGAGGCGCGCAGTAGCTGCGGGTCTTGTTCGCGCGCGGCACTTTCCAGAGCGTCTTGCCAGTCGCCTTGTCGAGCCCGGCGATGTAGCTCTCGCCGTCGTGGTCGCCGTTCACGATGACTTTATCATTGTGCAGAATGGGCGAGGTGCAGAAACCGTGGACGCTCTTGAACACGCCTGGGCGCACGATCCATTGCTGCTTGCCGGTGAAGTCATAGGCTGCCACGACCATCTCCTGCACATCGAGGAAGGCCACGTAGACGAGCTTGCCGTCCGTGGCGGGCGTGCTGGAGGCGTGGCTATTCTCGCGGTGCTTCTTCTCCAGCGGCGACTTCACGACGACCTGTTCCCAGAGAACCCTGCCGCTGTTCTTATCGAGGCAAATGAGGTTGCGGCCTTCGGTCTCCGCGACTGCGCCGACGGTGAAGAGTCGGTCGCCCCAAGTGATAACCGAGGCGTGGCCTCCAGCCAGCGGCATCTTCCACAACACGTTTTCGGTGCCGCTCCACTTCACGGGGATGTTTTTCTCAAGGCTCGTACCATCACCGCGCGGACCGCGCCAACCCGACCAATTCTCCGCGTGAATCGTGGCGGACAGAGCGAGCAACGGCAGCAAGCAGGCGAAGAAATGGCGGCGGATGGAAAGTGTGGGTTTCATTTGAACGATCACGAGAGTAACAGACGTTTGATGATGCTGTAAACTTCAGTCGAGTCCAGTTGAGTTTCTGGCAGGTGTGCGGAGGAGGAAGCGATGACGAGCGGCCAGTCGCCGCGGTTTTTCGGGCGGCAACCGTGAGAGCCTTTGACGAGCGTGGCGTCGAGCGGGATGACGTTCATGAGCATCCGGAAACCGAGCTTCTTCTGAAGCAGGCGCCAGAGAATCTTGAGTTTCACCGCGGGAATCTGCGGGTCGAGGAACAGTTCCACGGGATCGTAACCGGGCTTGCGATGGATGTCGACGCAGCGGGCGAAGTCGGGCGCGCGCGCGTCGTCGAGCCAGTAGTAATAGGTGAACCAAGCGTTCTCGGCAGCGACAGCGATGAGGTCGCCGGCGCGCGTGTGATCAATACCAGCGGTCTTCTTTTCAGCCGCGCCCATGACTTGCGCGACGCCGAGCGTCTTCTCGAGCAACGCGCGGACCTTGCTCTCGATGGAGCGGTCGTTGATGTAGATGTGCGCGACTTGATGATCCGCGACGGCGAAGGCACGCGAGTTGCCGCAGTCGAGCAACTCCAATCCCTGCTCCTCTTTAATCGTGATCCAACCTTGTTCGCGAAAGAGTCGGTTGAGATGAAGGGGCGTGTCCACGGGCGTGATGCCGTATTCAGAAAGAAGCAGCACGCGGATGCCGCGCTTCGCCAAGAACTCGATGAGGTCGCCGACGATGGCGTCGATCTCGCGGAGGTCTTTGGCGATGCGTGGATCGTTGGGTCCGAGGCGCTGGAGATTGTAATCGAGGTGCGGCAGGTAAACGAGATTCAGCGTGGGCTGCTTCTTTTCCTCGATCCATTTGGCGGACTCAGCGATCCAGCGCGTCGCGCAGTCGGCTTTCCCCTGCGGCGAATCCACGCCGGCGACTGGTCCCCAAAATCCGGGGAAGGGGAACTCGCCGAGGTCGCGCTTCATCTCCGCGCGCACGTCGTGCGGCCACGCGTAAACGTCGAAGAATTTGCGGCCGTCGGCTGGATACATCGGGCGCGGCGTCATCGACCAGTCGGCGGTGGAATACATGTTGTACCACCAAAACATTTTCGCGCAGGTGAACGAGGGGTCGGCCGCGTGCAGTTCATCCCACACCTTCGGCGCAGTCACGAGATGGTTGGATTGTTTCCAGAACTGTACCTCGGCCTGTTCGCGATTGTACCAACCGTTGGCGACGATGCCGTGGGCCGCGGGCGATTTGCCGGTGATGTAATTCGACTGCGCGGTGCAGGTGACTGCGGGGAAGGCGGGCGCGATGTACGCGAGCGCGCCCTTCTGCCGAAAGGCGTTGATGCGCGGCGTGTGCTCGCCGAGCAGCGATTCGGTGAGGCCGACAACGTTGAGGACGGCAGTGCGGTTCACGGGCGAAGTTTAACCGCGGATGGAGGCAGATGGAACACTGATCATCGAGGTGCCCAACGAGATTTTTCAGCCGTGTGCCGGAACGATTTTCTTGCCGCGTTTGCGATGGCGCTCCTCGAGTTCGTAAATGGATTCGACGACCTTGGGCAGGTTCATCTCATTCACTTCGAGGCCGTGGCCGATGGCGTCAATGAGCGTGATGGTCAACCGGCCGCCGAGATGTTCGCGGAATTCCTCGAGGCCATTGATGATGACGAGCGATTCGTCCGCGTCATCCACATGCAGCAGTTCGCTGGCCCACAGTTCGAAACCGAGACGCTCTAGAAGCGTCAGCACGCGCTCGGCACTGGCGGCGTCCAAGAGGCCGATGCGGCGCGCATAGACGACATCGAGCGCGGTGCCGACGGCGACCGCTTCGCCGTGGCGGATGCGGTATTCGGAGAGTTGCTCGAGCTTGTGCGCAGCCCAGTGGCCGAAATCGAGCGGGCGTGCAGAGCCGAATTCGAACGGATCGCCCCTGGAGGCGATGTGGTTCACGTGAAGCTCGGCGCAACGGTAGATGAGTCGCTGCATCGCCGTCGGTTCAAAAGTGGCGAGCGCATCCGCGTCGAGTTCCATCGATTCGAAGAACTCGTGGTCGCGAATGCAGGCGACCTTCACCGCTTCCACGTAGCCGCCGCGTTTGTCGCGAGGCGAGAGCGTGGCGAGGAACTGGAAATCGTTGATGACCGCGAACGGCGGCGAAAAGGTGCCGACGAAATTCTTTTTGCCGAAGGCGTTGATACCGTTCTTCACGCCCACGCCAGAATCATTCTGACTCAGTGTCGTGGTCGGAATCCGCACGTGGCGCATCCCGCGGTGCGCAGTGGCCGCGGCGAGACCGGCCATGTCGAGCAACGCGCCGCCGCCGATGCAGATGACGTAGCTGTGGCGATCGATGTGGTGGCGTTCGATCTGGGAGTGGATTTCCGAGACGTGGAAATAGGAGTTCTTCACGCGCTCGCCGCCTTCGATGACCATCGGCGGAGCGACGAGACGGAGGACGTCCGCGTGCGTGGCGAAGTAGCCTTCGATACGGCTCGCGAGATCAGGCTGTGCTTGCGCGAGCGCTTCATCCAACACCACGAGCGTCTTGCGCGGATCGCGTACTTCATCGTTCACCAGCACGTCGCGCAACACCGGATTCTCCGAGGCGAAAACGCCTTGGGTGAAGTGAATCTGGTGCCGGAAACTGACGCTAACGGTGCGTTCGATGTGCGACATGCTCAAAACAATCTGAGCTTTTGGACGCATAAATTCGAGTTTTATTTCAATCGCGAGATCGCGGTGAAGCTCTCGTGCGCGCTTCTTTCTTGTCCCTGCGCGTGCCGTTGCTAGAGTCGCGCCTCTTGTGGACATCCGTAGTGAAATTGAACGGAGGCGGACGTTCGCCATCATCTCGCACCCCGACGCGGGCAAGACGACGCTGACGGAGAAGCTGCTGCTTTACGGCGGCGCGGTGCAGCTCGCCGGCAGCGTGACGGCGCGCAAGAATCAGCGTGCCACGACGAGCGATTGGATGGAGCTTGAGAAGAAGCGCGGCATCTCGATCAGCTCGACCGTGCTGCAGTTCGATTACGCCGCTTATCGCATCAACCTGCTCGACACGCCCGGTCACAAAGATTTTTCCGAGGACACCTATCGCGTGCTCACGGCGGTGGATTCGGTGGTGATGGTGATTGATGCCGCAAAAGGCATCGAGGCGCAGACACGCAAACTTTTCGAGGTCTGTCGCCAGCGCGGTATTCCCATTTTCACCTTCATCAACAAGTGCGACCGCGCGTCGCGCGAGCCGCTCGATTTGCTGGACGAGTTGGAGCGCGTGCTCGGAATCGGCTCGTTCCCAGTGAATTTCCCCATCGGCAACGGCGCGGATTTCAAGGGCGTGTACGACCGGCGCGAACGGCAGGTGCATCTCTTCGAGCGGACGGTCGGCGGGATGTTCCGCGCGCCGGTGGCCATCGGCGGGTTCGACGATCCGTTTGTGCGCGAGCGCGTGGACGAGGCGACTTTCAGCAAGGTGAGCGAGGAGTTGGAGATGCTCGATCTGGCCGGCTCGGAGTTTGACCAAGCCGCCGTGTTGGCGGGAAAAGTGACGCCGGTGTTCTTCGGCAGCGCCTCGAATAACTTCGGCGTGCAACTGTTGCTGGACGGCTTTCTCCATCACAGCGCGGAGCCGCAGGGGCACCACGCCGGCGACCGATTCCTCGCTCCGGAGCATCCCGAGTTCAGCGGGTTCATCTTCAAAATTCAGGCGAACATGGATCCGCGTCACCGCGACCGCATCGCTTTCCTGCGCGTTTGCACCGGCAAATTCGAGCGCGACATGACGGTGACGCACACGCGCACTGGAAAAAAAGTGCGGCTCTCCAGTTCGCACAAACTGTTCGGACAGGAGCGCGAGACGGTGGACGAGGGGTATGCCGGCGACATCATCGGGCTCGTCGGGCACGATGGCTTCGGCATCGGCGACACGCTCACGACGGCCGGCGGCATCGTGTATCGCGAGATTCCCCGCTTCACGCCGGAGTGCTTCGCTTTTTTGCACAATCCGAACACGGGGAAGTTCAAACAGTTTCGCCAAGGGATCGACCAGCTTTTGCAAGAGGGCGTGGTGCAGGTGATGCACCTGAAAGATTCGGTCAGTAAAGTGCCGCTACTCGCGGCGGTCGGTCCGCTGCAATTCGAGGTAGTGCAGTTTCGGTTGGAGACGGAATACGGGGCGGAGTCACGACTCGAACAGGGGCCCTGGAGCGTGGTGCGCTGGCTATCGCCGGAGATGACGGCCGAGGATCTTGACGCGCTCTCGCTGCCGACCGGCGCGCGCATCGCGTACGATTCCGCGAACAAGCCGGTGGTGCTTTTCTCTAACGAGTGGTCGTCGAACTATTTTGCCGAGACGAATCCGAAAGCAGCGCTCTCGCGGTTGCCGCACGACTTCCTAAAGAGGGAGTAATCGGCCGCGGTTACTTCAATCCCGCATAGACGCGGTGGACGTCGTCGTTGTCGTCGAGGGCGTTGAGAAAATCCACCACCTCTTTGCGCTGGGCTTCAGGCAATTCGATGGGGGTCTTCACGAGATAGCGCATTTCGCTGGCGATGGTTTTCCAACCTGCCTTCACGAGCGCTTTGGAGACGGCATCGAGCACCGTGGTGGCGCAGGTGAAGGTGGAGCCTTGATGATCTTCCGGCACATCTTCGCCGGTGAGCGGCGTCACATTGTCGGCGCCGGCTTCGATGGCGTCGGATTCGGCGTCGCGGGTCTTGTCGGAATGGCTGGCCTCGACCACGCCGAGGTGATCGAAAAGAAAGGCCATGCTGCCGGGTTGGCCGAGTTGGCCGTCCTTGAAGAGAACGCGGATTTCGGGCGCGGTGCGATTGCGGTTATCGGTGAGGCATTCGACGACGACCGGCACGCGATGCGGCGCGAAGCCTTCAAAAGTGACGCTCTCGTAAGTGACCTTTTCATCAAGCTGGCCGGAGCCTTTCTTAATCGCGCGATCGATGGTGTCGCGCGTGACGGAAGCTTTGCGCGCGCCTTCGAGTGCGGCGTAGAGGCGGGCGTTCAAGGCGGGATCTGGCCCGCCGAGCTTGGCGGCGACCATGATTTCGCGGACGAGCTTGCCGGTGATCTTGCCCTTTTTCTGCGCGTTGACTTCCCGCAGAGCCTGTTTCCATTGAGCACCCATGTGGAAGTTGTAGCGGAAGCGGAATCAGGATTCAACCGTCGCGCCGCGGATTAACGATCGGCCTTGCCGTCGAGCATGCGCAGCACCCGCTCGAACGCCTCGGCGTCGGGCAGCGTGTGGCCGAGCTTCGGCACTTCGATGTAATCGGCGTGGGCGAATTTCTCGCGCACGAAAGCGGCGTGAACGGCCTTTGTGTTAGCGCGGTTAAAATCCTTCTCACCGGTCACGAGCGCGTAGTGCCCCTGCTTTTTGGCGATGGCGAGAATCTCGTCGTCCGGCAGATAATTCAGGCCGTAAGTTTTGCCGTCGTCGGCCTTCACATCCTGATAGAAGTTCACGCCCATGAACGGCGCGGCACCGGCGAAGACGTCCGCGTAAGCCACCGCGAGCATGCTCGACACGCGTGCGCCTCCCGAGAAACCGGCGACATACACGCGGCGCGGGTCGATGCGAAAACGGTCGCGCACGTGATGCTGCGCATCGAGCGCGAGCCGGAAGCGGTCGAAGATGTTGCGCGGGTTGCCGGATTTATGCGCGCCGACGAAGAGGAGTTTGTGCTTCGCCAACACTGGTTCCCACGCGGCGGGGATGTCCGGCGCATCGCCGGCGTTGATCCAGACGAACAAACCCCAACCCTCCTCGTGCCGGTACGTTTGTGGGACGAGCAACGCGAACTTCTCCTTCGTCACGTCGTAGGCGGGCGGAGTTTCGCGCGCGCTGAAGCGCAGCTTCACCTCGAGCGGATGCGATTGCGGCGCGGATTCCTTCAGCTGAATGATGCTGCGGCCAGCGGTGAAAGGCGGAAGCGCAGGCGCGGCTGACATTGCGGCGGATGTGAGCATCCAGAGGAATATTCCGTGGGCAAAGCGCATGCGCGACTATCGCGTGGCTGGCGTTCGTAGACAAGACAGAGGTGGGTTTGACAGCGCTGTTCCGGTATGGAACGGTTTCGTCATCCAGTTCATCAGGGGGAAAATCAACAGTCACATTTATATCTCCATAAAAAAGACACCTATGAAAAACAGAAACATCATCGTTTGGGTTGTGGCGGGTCTGCTCGCCATGGTGAACGCCACGTACGCTCAGAAGAAGTTGGGCATCGGTGATTTTCCGTTCTGGGCCGGCAAGGACGACTCAAAGGTGGGCCAGTATGTGCCCGGCCTTAACGAGGCGCTGAAATTGACCGGCGAGCAAATCGAGCAGATTCACGCTGCTGCGCGTGAGACGGCCGGCAATGACGCGCTGCAGGCCGCAGGTCGAAAAATCAAGGGCGATCCGAATGCGACCGCGGCGGAACGTGAGGCGGCGTTGAAACTTTTCAAGGAAGCTCAAGCAACCCTTCAGGAGCGCGTCGCCAAAATCATCACGGCTGAACAGCGGACGTTGATCCGCCAGATCGAACTGATTCATACCGAGGTTCAGACCGCGCTGCTTGCTGAGTTTCAGCCGCGCTTTGCCACCGCCAAGGCCAGCAAGGAAGAGATGCGAAAGCTGAACGTCGAAATCAGGGCCAAACTGGAGATCGATTTCCTTCAGCGGTTGGATCCAGTGCTCAGCGCCCCGCAGCGGGCGGCGATTGCGAAGGCGATTGCTGACTCGAAGGTCGCTGCTTTAGTGAAGAAGCCCAAGCCGTAATCGTGGCGTTGGTAGTATTGAAAGTGTTCGCGCGGTCAACGTCCTGACTTGGCTGGCAGCGGCGCAATCCATGTGGCGGCGGTGAGTGGCCGCGGGTTGTTGAGGCCGCCGCCGGTGACCACGAGGCGTCCGGCAATGATCGCCGCTGCTGGCGCGAGCAGTTTCTCCGGCAGCGTTCCGACGACGCGCCACGTGTCCGCTTTCGGATCATATTCCAAGATGTCGTTCACCACATTGCGCAGCGGCTTGGACTGATTGCAGCGTCCGCCCACGATTAAAATCCGCCCCTGATGGATAAGGGTGCTCGATTCAAAATG
>CAMASG010000068.1 GCA_945860945.1 Akkermansia muciniphila | reverse complement strand
GCGCGCGCCGGCATCGCCGTCTGCAACGTCCCCGATTACGGCACCGAAGAAGTGGCCGACCACGCCATCGCGCTCGCGCTCGCGCTCTGCCGTCAACTCTTCCCGCTCGACGCCGAGGCGAAAGCGCTCGGCTGGAACATCCACGTCACCCCGCGGCTGCGCCGGCTGCGCACACTCACCTTCGCCATCGTCGGCCTCGGCCGCATCGGCACCGCCGCGGCCCTGCGCGCGAAGGCGCTCGGGTTCGACGTCGTCTTCTTCGATCCGCATCTGCCCAACGGCGTGGAAAAAGCCGTCGGCATCCGCCGCGCGCGCACGTTGCCCGAACTGTTGCGCCAAGCCGATGTGCTCTCGCTCCACTGCCCGCTCAACGCCGAGACGCGCCATCTGATTGCTGAACGCGAGCTGGCATTGATGAAGCCGGAGTCCTTCGTGGTGAACACCGCGCGCGGAGCGGTGATCAAGAAGACCGCCATCCTCACTGCACTGCGAAAAGGAAAACTGGCCGGGGCCGGCTTGGACGTGATCGAGGACGAGCCGCTGCGCACGCCCGCCGAGGCCGCCACGCCGAACCTCATCGCCACCTGCCACGCTGCTTTCTGCAGCGTCGAATCGAAGCAGGAGATGCGCAGCATCTCGGCTCGGATTGCCCGCACCGCCGCGCTCGGCGAACCGCTGGAGAACGTGGTGAACGGCCACCTGTTCGCGCGCAAAACTTAAACCCACCAAGGTTCAGAAAAGACGCGGATTACACAAATCGAGGTGCGGAAAGCCGGTCTTTAGTTACCGCCGCGTTTGGGGTCCATCCACGGCGTGTCCGCCCAATACCATTGCGAGGATTTCTTGGCTTCCACGTGGCCGTCCAAAAAGGCGACATTGCTCATCTGTAAAGAATTGTGGCGAAGATGTGGTCCGCCCCAATCCTGCCAGTTGGGATGGCCGCCGACGCCGGCCAATAGGGCTGTGGCCCAATAATCACCCTGCTCGTTAGGGTTGGTCAAAATCCAGCAGCCGGACTTGTAGAGCGACGTGGACGTCACCGCCAGATTGGGATCGGTCGTGTTCACGGCTTGGGTGCCGCCATCGGTGAGATAGACCGTGGCAAATGGATTCGCCACCAATTCCGAGGAAAAGCCGGGGGTGCGGGGGGAAATGCTGAAGTTGGCGGCGTAATTGTTCTTCACCTGATTGGCGGCCCAGAGCCGCTCCGTGCCATCCGCGATCGCGGGACAGACGAACATTTTGCTGTTTTCGGCGTAAATCATGAGGAGCTCCGCCCAGGTCGGGCGCAGCGGATCACCGGTGATATGGCTCGGGGGCAGGATGTGCCTGTTCTCATCGGCATAAAACTGGGCGGCCATCACCAACTGCTTGGTATTGCTGAGGCACTTGACGGCGTGCGCCTTGCCTTTGGACTTACCGAGAACAGGCAGAAGCATTGAAGCCAAAATCCCGATGATGGCGATGACCACGAGCAGTTCGATCAGCGTGAAGCCGGCACGGCGAGTGTGGATTTTCATACATATGCTGGGTTTAGAGGCTGTTGACGCCGAAGATGTCCCCCTTGTTGCTCAGGAAATCGGTGTAGGACCACGTCTCGGTGTGGCCGTCCACGAAGACGACGTTGCCCGTGTTATTGTAATGACGGCAGGCGGGGCGCTTGTTGGCGGACGTTCCCATGATCCAAGCGCTCGGCGGAAACGTGACAATCTCGGTGGTGTAACCGTTGGAAGGCACATCGGCCTCGGTGGGGCCCTTGGGCCGGCCGGTGTCGCCCATCAGCCAGACGGAGCCGGGCCGGAGCACTTCGTGAACGTGGCGGCTGCCGAGCGGGGCACCATTCACGGGGCCGGCGGCCTGATTGTAAGCGTAGCGGATAATACGCGATTCGAGCGGGCCGTAGCCGAGACCCCAGCCAATATCGGTCTGCAACACATCGGGACAGCGCCAGATGGGATTGCTGGCGGCGACGTTGTTTTCTCCAGGCAAATAATTGCCCTGACTCAGAATATCGAACCACCAGTTGGCGTTGTTGTTGACCTGATAGGCGTTACGGTTGAGATCCACGAAACGGTCCTGATTATCGTGGGCGTAGGTGAGGAAGGCCGTGCCGAGCTGGCGCATGTTGTTGATGCACTTGGTGGAGCGGGCGCGGCTCTTGGCCTTTCCTAAAGCCGGCAGGAGCATGCTCGCCAGAATGCCGATGATAGCGATGACGACCAGCAGCTCGATGAGCGTGAAGGCCCGCACCGTTGCGCGATTTACACGCGTTCTGCGTGAAAAACAGACCTCTTCCATATTATTATGAGCGGAATTGCTGCGTTTTGGTACAACTGGACGGATTAAAGCACAATCCGAGCCAATGATTCACCCCGCCCGCCGCCGTGGGATGCAGAGTGTGGACAGCGCAAAAAAGAAGGTCAGTTCGGCGGAACGACCGGCAGCGGAGTGGGGTCCACCCAACCCGCTTTCCAGTGGAGCGACCAGAGTTCCTGCAAAGGGATGGCGCGGCTGCTGCCGTCCTGAAAGGCGATGTTGATCCGCTTGGTATGCCGATCGAAACAGACGCGGTGCATGCTCACCGGAACGGCCCCCACGCCGGAGGTGCCAGCGAGGTCGGGCGGGGCTGTATCCGTCGGCTGCGGCCAGGCGTCCACCCAGTTCGAATCCGCAAAGGCCGGCTGCATCGAAGGGCTTCCCTGCGTGACGTAGTTTACGCCGCCCACGTCGGGGTGCACATGGCCGTTCACCGCGTAGCTGCCAGCCCTGTTGCCCATGAACCACTGGACCGGGCCCCAAGCCGTCTTCGCATCGCCAACCATTCCAGCCGTGCGCGCGGTCGTGGAGGGACAGAGCAGCACCTTCTCCACATCGAGATAGGGCATCAACACCCCGATCCACGTGTTCCACGAGCCGTCCGGGTTCTGGGTGATGCTGTATTCGAGGGTTTTGCCTCGATCGTCCACGTACATCGCAAAGGCCATGCCCAACTGCTTGGTGTTCGTGAGGCATTTGACGGCGTGCGCTCTGCCTTTGGATTTGCCGAGCGCGGGCAGAAGCATGCTCGCCAGAATACCGATGATGGCGATGACCACGAGCAACTCAATGAGCGTGAAGCCTCTCCGTCGAACAGACCCGTTTGTAATTCTCATGCTACTACAGTTTCTATCAAATTTTAGGCTCGTGGCTCGTGGACGAGCTCAGTGAGCGTGGTGACTCACGGCAGCGGCGCCCATTTCGTGTGTTTGTATCGCTCATGGATCCAAACATAATCAGGATTCGTGGAGTTGCCGCCAGCCCAGAAAAAAGCCGGCTGGCCCGCACCGGATTTCGAGGCGGCGGCAATCACTCCGGGATCGGTCCATTGATGCAGCTCCACATGACCATCAGCGAAACTCAAGGTGCTGGCGGTGCCGTGATAGATCGCGAAGGGATCCACCCAGCTTGGAGACGGTTGGACGTTTATCACCCAAGTTCCCCAATTATAGCCGCGCGGATCCGCCTCCTCAACGAACACCAGACTCTCGGACGGGCTCTGCAAATCCGCCATTAGGACGTAAACCGGTTGGTCCGCCCCCTGCCACCCGCCGCCGTTCATACCGTTGGCCTTCGAATAGCTGTCGTGACCCCAGCCCGCGCCGGGTGTAAGCTTCGCGCGCGTATCACCGGGACAATGGTAAAGCTTGATTACGTCAGCATACTTGTAGAGCGGCCCAGCCATAATGCCGCGCTGCACATAATCCAAGGCCTGAGCGGGCGTAAACCCACTGAAGTTCGGCGGGGGCGGAATCACAGTGCCGGTGGCATCCATCGGCCCCGGCCAATAGCCGCCACCATTGCCACTGGGGATGATTTTCTCGTTGTTGTCGTTCGAATACAGCTGGAAGGCCAAAGCGAGCTGCTTCTGATTATTCTGGCAGTTCGCCCCAGTAGCTCGAGTCTTGGCTTTGCCTAAGGCCGGCAACAGCATCGAGGCCAAAATGCCGATGATGGCGATGACCACCAACAGCTCGATAAGCGTGAAGGCCACGCGGTTGGCGTGAAAATCACCCCTTGAGACCACTGACGAGCGTTGAAATAGCTTCATAATTGTGCGGAGCCGCGTTGTTGCGAGGAATGAAGCATTGCTTGTGCCATCCGTCAAGGGACGCCACCGAGAAGTCTCGTGCGTGCCTGTGCTGCCTTCTCTCGATGCGACCTTCACCACAGCCTGTGCTTCCGGAAAGAAGGATTGCCCCATCGCCCCGTTCCATTAACCTCGTCCACCACAAACTATGCACCGCCACCGCATCGCCACCGCACTTTTACTCGGGTTGTTTCTCCTCGCGCCGTTCGTCCACGCCGCCGAGCCGTATCGCCCGCGCACGACCGGCCATCCTTTCCCGATTTACACGAACAACCCGCCGGGCAACATGCTCGAGAACGACCCCGTCCGCCGCGGCGCGAAGGAGCCGGCGCTCCACCCCGAGGAGACGCGCAAGCTCATCCAAGTGCCGCCCGGCTTCGAGGTCCGCCTTTTCGCCAGCGAACCGGAGGTGGTCAATCCCGTCGCGATGACGTGGGACGCGCGCGGCCGCCTGTGGGTCGTCGAGCTGTATGAGTATCCGAAAGGTGCGCCGAAGGGTGCGAAGGGCCGCGACCGCATCAAGATTCTCGAAGACACCGACGCCGACGGCAAAGCGGACAAGGTGACTGTGTTCGCCGACGGCTTCAGCCTCGCCACGGGCATCGCGCTCGGCAACGGCGGCGTTTATCTCGGCGCCGCGCCCGATTTGTTTTTCCTCGAGGACACCGATGGCGACGACAAGGCCGACAAGGTCACGAAGCTTCTCACCGGTTTCGGAATGGAAGATCGCCACGAACTGCTCAACGGTTTCGCGTGGGGCCCCGACGGCTGGCTTTACATGACGCACGGGGTCTTCACGCACTCGAAGGTCCGCGGCGCGCACGACCCCGACGGCTTCGGCGTGCAGATGGATGCCGCGCTCGCGCGCTTTCATCCTCGCACGAAAAAGTTCGAGGTCTTCGCCGACGGCACAAGCAATCCGTGGGGCGTGGATTGGAACGAACGCGGCGATGCCTTCGTGAGCGCGTGCGTCATCCAGCATCTTTTCCATCTCGCGCCCGGCGGCCTTTACAATCGCCAAGGCGGCACGTGGGCGAACCCGTACGGCTACGTCGGCGACCTGCCCACGAAAGGCCTGCCCGCCGCCGTCGATTGGCGCCACTACCGCGCCGCGCACGCCGGCATCTGCATCTATCAAGGCGACCAATATCCGCCCGAATGGCGCGGCCTCGTGATGCTCGGCAACATCCACCAGAACGCGCTCAACTGCGATCGCCTCACATCCGTCGGCGCGACTTACAAAGCTGAGAAAGAATCGAAACTCCTCGGCGCGGACAAAGGCATCGGCGCAGTCGGCGCGGGAAATTTCCTCGTGAGCAAAGACCCGTGGTTCCGCCCCATCACCGTGCAGACCGGCCCCGACGGTGTGCTGTGGGTGGCCGATTGGAGCGATAAATATCCGTGCTACCAAAACGCGCAAGCCGACCCGCTCGGCGTGGATCGCGAGATGGGCCGCATCTGGCGCGTGGTCTGGACCGGTGACAAGCCCGGTAAAGCGGTGCCGAGCCGGCCGACCAAGGACATGAACCTCGACCGCCTGTCGCCGTTGGAAACTTACAAGGCTCTCTGGAGCGACAACTCGTGGCAGCGTCGCCAAGCCGAGCAACTGCTGGGCGACCGACTCGCCGACAGCGAGCGCACGGTGCTCACCAGCCTCGCCGCGTTGTCATCGGATGGCGCGCGCTCCGTCAATCAAGCTCCCGCGCTTCACACTCGACTCGCCGCCTTGGATGTTCTGCATCGGTCCGGCCGATTGACCGACACCTTGCTCGACGCCAGCGCGAAGGATCCCGATTCAGCCATTCGCACGTGGGCCGCCCGATTCACCGGCGACCAATCCGCGTGGAGCGCCGCCACCGGCTCGCGCCTGCAGCGGCTCTCCAGTGACACCAACGTGCCCGTCCGCGCCGCCGTCGCCACTGCGCTGCGCCAATTCACCTCCGGCTCGCTCACCGTGAACACGAAACCTTCGGCGGTTGTCGCCACAATGGATTTGCTTCCGCTCTTTAAAGAACTCCTCGCGCACCCGAGCGTCTCCGGCGACACCTACTATCCGCACATCGTTTGGATGGCGATGGAGCCGCGCGTGGCCGCCGATCCGCAGCCGTTCTTGAAACTGTTCGCCGAGAACACCGCGAGCGACACGAGCGTGAGCGCGTACTGCCTTTACCGCACGATGCGCCGCATCAGCGATCTCACCGACATCGCCGCGCGCGAACAGCACTTGAACGCCGCCTTGATTTTCCTCGGCACTCTCGCCAACAAAACGCCGCTCGCCGGCGCCGCGCTCGATGGACTCATCAAATCGCAGGAGGCGAAAGGCGCGCGGCCCACTGCGCCGTTCGCGCTCATTCTCGAGAAGCTCACCGCCAATCCCGCGCTCGCCGATAAAGCGCGCCGTCTCGCCGCGTTGCTCGGCGACACGAGCGCCGCGCGTGTGTTGCTTGCGAAAATCAACGACGCGAAAGCCAGCGTGGATGATCGCTTGAAAGGCATCCAAGCCGCCCGCGAAGCGAAGACTGACGCGGCGAAGGGCGAGTTGGTTCGATTGCTCGCCGCGGAGAAAAATCAAACCCTGCTCGCCGATGCCGTCCGCGCGTTGAGCGTGTATGGCGATGATGTCGCTTATCCGATTGTGGATGCGTGGAAGAATTTCTCCGCCGCCACACGCCGCACCGCCGCCGAGGTGCTCGTCACCCGCGTGAAATGGGCGCGCGCGCTGCTCGCGGGGGCGGACAAGAAACTCGTCAACCCCGCCGACATCTCCGCCACCGCACGCCGCGCGCTCGCGAAAAGTTCTGACAGCACGGTTGTGGATCAGGCCGACCGTTTGTTCGGCCGTTACCGGGCGACCGGTGACGACAAGCTCAAGCTCATCGCCGAGAAACGGAAAGTGGTTTTCGCCGACGCGGCTGATTTGAAGAACGGCCACGAGGTCGCCAAACGCGCGTGTTTCGTTTGCCACAAACTTTACACCGAAGGCGCGGATGTCGGGCCCGATCTCACCGGCGTCGGTCGCAGCACGCTCGATGCGTTGCTGCACAACATCGTCGATCCGAACGAGGTCATCGGCAACGGCAACGAAGCCACCGAGGTCGAGTTGAAGGACGGCACGGTGCTCACCGGTCGCGTGATTGAAGACGCGCCGACGCGCATCAAACTTCTCGCCGCCGGTCCCACCGAGCACGCCATCGCCCGGAGCGACGTCGCTGTGAAAGACGGCAAGCCGAAGATTCGGACGTTGCAATCCAGCCTCATGCCCGAAGGCCTCGAGCAGATGACGGACAAAGATTTCCGCGACCTGATTTGGTATCTGCTCAACCCGCCGCAGGACAACCGCCCGTGGACACCCGCGTTGAGCAGGGAGTTCTTCGGCGACGAAAAAGCGGGCTTGCCGAAAAAGAACGACGGCACGAAATAACATCGCCCGCGGTGTAACCAAATCAGGACACGCGTCGTCTGCCCAGGAAGCGCAGTTCAACAGAAACAGCAAAACCACGAACCCATGAAATACATTCTACTCACCATCCTCGCCGCGTTCACCATGACGTCGGTGCTCCCCGCCACCGTTGAAGCCGCCAGTGCCAAGAAATCCGCCAAGGGCGCAACCGCCAAGGGCGCGAAAAAGAAGAAGGGCAAAAAAGGCAAAAAAGGCGAGAAGGGTTCCAAGAAGGGAAAGAAGGCCGCTGCCGCCAAAAAGTAATCCCGACCGTTTTATCCAGCACCGCCGGCCTGCAAAGGTCGGCGGTGTTTTTCTTTTAGCCTACCACGCGAAGATTTCCTCCAACGCTCCGGCGGGCTTTACACGTCGCAGCCAAACCGTATTCTCGCGCTATGCGCACGGTCCAAGTTCCACTCGGCAAACGCAGCTACCGCATCCTCATCGGCGGCGGCCTGCTCGCGCGACTCGGCACGGAGTGCAAGAAGCTCAGCCTCGGCGCGGGCTGCGCAGTTATCACCGATCGAAATGTCGGACCGCGTTTCGCGAAAGTCGCGCTCGCCTCGCTGAAAGCCGCGGGCTTCGATCCTGTGCTCATCACCGTTCCCGCGGGCGAGACGGCCAAGAGCCTGAAGACGGTTCAATCCTGTTACGACCAACTCGCGACGCATCGGCTGGAGCGCAAGTCGTTCATCGTCGCGCTCGGCGGCGGCGTGGTGGGCGATCTCGCCGGGTTCGTCGCGGCGACGTATCTGCGCGGTGTCGCTTTTGTTCAAGTGCCGACCACATTACTCTCGCAGGTGGACAGCTCGGTCGGCGGCAAAGTCGGCGTGAATCTGAAGGCCGGCAAAAATCTTGTCGGCGCATTTCATCAGCCGCGCCTCGTGCTGTGCGATCTCGACACGCTCCGTTCGCTGCCCGAACGCGAGCTGCGCGCCGGTCTCGCCGAGGTGATCAAATACGGAATCATCTATGACGCGCGGATGTTTGCATGGCTTGAGAAGCAGTTGCCCGCGCTCCTCGCGCGCGATGCGAAGGCGCTCGCCGCCGCCGTCGCGCGTTCGTGCGAGATCAAAGCGGACGTGGTCGGTCAGGACGAAACCGAGACCGGTCTGCGCGCGATTCTCAATTTCGGCCACACGATCGGCCACGCCATCGAAGCGATTTCCGGCTACGGCGAATATCTGCACGGCGAGGCGATCAGCATCGGCCAAATTGCCGCGGCGAAACTTTCCACCGCGCAACTCGGTTTGCCGGAGCGTGATTCCGCGGGCATCGCGGCGCTCTTCACCGCCGCAGGTTTGCCGACGCGAATCAAACTCTCGCCGGTTCAGCGCAAGAAACTTTTCGCTGCGATGCAGCTCGATAAAAAGGTGAGCGGCGGCGAGATCACATTCGTCCTCGCCAAGAAACTCGGCGAGGTCATCTGGAATCAGAAAGTGCCGCAGACCGAGATTGAGCGCGTGCTCATTGATTAATCTGCTATGTCCGCCATCAGCGAAACCATCGTCCGCGAGTACTTCGAACTGCACGGCTTCTTCGTGCGGCAGCAGCGCAAGTATATCGCGCCGGCGCGGCGCGAGGAGGACGAGGTGGATTTCTTCGTGCTCAATCCCCGTGCAGTGGCGGGCAACCCGCTGCCGTTCGTGCTCGGCTCGGGCGACCTCGCCGGTGTGGCGCGAGCGCTGGTGGTAGTGAAAGGTTGGCACACGGAAACGTTCAGCCCCGCGGTGTTGGCGCATGCGCCGGAGATTTTTCGCTTCGTACAACCGGCGGCGTTCAAGAAGGCGTCGAATTTGTTCGGCTCGACCGGGCCGTTCACGAAAATCCTCGTCGTGCCGGCGTTGCCACAAGATCCCGAGTCGCGACAGGGGAGCATCGATCTGCTGCGCGGCAAAGGCATCGATGCGGTGATTCCGTTCCGCACGATGCTCGGCGACCTCATCGAGCACATCCAGACGAACCGCAATTATCAGAAGAGCGATCTGCTGCAGGTGATGCGTATCCTGAAGAATTACGATTTCTTCGCGCCGCCGCAGATGGAGCTGTTCAAAGCGGACAGGCCGAAGTCGGCCAAGCGATCGAAGGCCGAGGACTGATTTTCCTGTTTCGCCGCGGGGCGGCTCCAGCTAACTTCTCTGCGCGCGTTTATGCTGCTGGTCATCGACAATTACGATTCGTTCACGTTCAACATCGTCCAGTATCTGGGCGAGATGGGCCTGGAGCTGCAGGTGTATCGCAACGATCAGATCACGCCCGAGCAGATTCGCGCTCTGAAGCCCGAGCGCATCCTCATCTCACCCGGACCGTGCTCACCGCGCGAGGCCGGCCTCTCGAATGACATCATCCGCGAGTTCGGGCCGAAGCTGCCGCTGCTGGGCGTTTGTCTCGGGCACCAGTGCATCGGCCACACGTTCGGCGCGGAGGTGGTGGTGAATTACCGAATGATGCACGGGAAGGTTTCGCCGATCAAACACGACGGCCGCGATCTCTTCGAAGAGATGCCCAATCCCTTCAACGCGACGCGGTATCATTCGCTCGTGATCAAGCGCGACACGTTGCCCGCGTGCCTCGAAATCACCGCCGAGACTGACGAGGGAGAAATCATGGGTGTGCGGCACAAGGAACATCCAATCTGGGGCGTGCAGTTCCATCCCGAGAGCATCCTCACCGAGCACGGCCGGACGATCTTGAAGAACTTCCTGAAGCTCGGCCGCTGAAACGCGCCGCGCGAATCGCGTATTACTTCGCGCCCGCGGCCTTCTTCAACACGTCGGCGATTTTCACTTCCTTGCCGCCTTGGCGTTTACTTTCGTCCGCCGCTTCCATGAAAGCGAAAAGCTCGATGGTCTCCTCTGCGGCGACGGGCGGCTTGCCGGTTTGGAAGAATTTCACCGCCTCGGCGACGAGCGGCGCGTAGCCGTCGTATGCGCCGACGACACTCTCGCCTTTCTCACCAACGGCTTTGCCTGTGTAACCTTTGCCCTCGCGGAAGATGCCGGTGCGGCCGCCTTTCCACGTGCCGATGACTTCAATCTTGCCGTCAGCCGTGGTGCCACGTTTCACGGTTTCACAACCGATGCCCATCACGGTGAAGAGCGATTCGCAGCCGTGCACGCCGTACCAGAAAAGATCGGGATGCGACTTCTCGAGGCTCGCGGGGCTGGTGCATTCGGCCGAAAGTACTTTGCCAATGGAACCGGAGCGGACGGCTTGCGTGGTCTTGCCGTAGCGAAGAGAAGAGGCGCTCCAGACCGGCACGCCGGCTTCTTTCGCGAGACGGAAAATCTCGAGCACATCTTTGAGCGAACCGGCCATCGGCTTGTCGATGAAGAGCGGCTTGCGCGCGGCGATCACAGGCCGGGCCTGCGCGAGGTGCGGGCGGCCATCCACGCTCTCGAGCAGCACGGCGTCCACATTTTTGCAAAGCTCCTCGATGCTGTCGTAGATTTTGACGCCGTATTTCTCCTGCAACGTTTTGGTGAAGCCGTCCACGCGCGAGGCGCTGGACTCGATGTCCGGGCTGCCGCCTTTGAACGCGCCGACGACCTTCGCGCCGGGCACGTGGGCTTTCGCCTGCGGGTTATTCAGAATCTCTGTGAAGGCGGTGACGTGCGAGGTGTCGAGGCCGATGATGCCGAGTTTGAGTTCGGCGGCCGTGAGTGACGCAGTGCTGGCAAGCAGCGCGCAAAGGAGAAGGGATGTCCGTTTCATAAATAAGGTTCGCGTGAGCTGCCGAAAGGCTAACGGCCCACGTGAAGTTGGCAAACGGAAAATGCGAGGAAGATTACAAGCGCGCGCGGCGCGGATGGTCAGGCCTTCACCGTGACTTTGCTCCAACTCAGGTGATGCCGCGCAGCGTAGGCGGAGAAGGCTTTCTCATTCTCGATTAGCACGCAGCGGACGATGGCCGATTCATCCACAGTGGCTTTGTGATGGTCGAGGTCGGGAACGAGGTGCTGGTGGCCGTGCACATACGCAAGCACCCAGGCCGCCTCGGCCACGGCCACATACGGCAGATCATTGTCCGCGCCTTCGGAAAAATCTTCCACTACGTCGGCGAGGAACTCGAGTTGCTCGATGAGATGCGGAAATTTGTCGGCCTTGAGTTGCGTGAACTCCAGCTTGAGCATCGGCATCTTGCTTACGATGCCCTTGAGGATTTTGGGGGTGACCTGCTCCGCCCCGTGATGAACGAACTTCACAATCTCAGCCATCCTTTCAAGCTACCAGGACAACGCGGCCAACGGCAAGACGGAAGCCGCGAAGTTATTCACCTCACCGTTCAGACCGTTTCGACCGGACACTTCGGCAACGCGTCGAGGAAGGCCTGCCCGTAGCGTTTCGTGAGCACGCGGTTATCGAGCACCACCACGATGCCACTGTCGTTCTTCGTGCGAATGAGCCGGCCGACGCCTTGGCGGAATTTCAGAATCGCCTCCGGCAACGAGAACTCGCCGAACGAATTGCCGCCGCGCGCTTCGATTGCTTCCACGCGCGCTTCGATCAACGGATGGTCCGGCACCGCGAACGGCAGCCGCGTGATGATCACGTTGCTCAGCGCTTCGCCCGGCACATCCACGCCCTGCCAGAAACTGTCCGTACCGAAGAGCACCGAGTTCACGTCCTCCTTGAATTTTTCCAACATCGTCGCGCGCGGCATCCCCGTGCCCTGCACGAAACATTCGATGCCGAGCTCGGCGAAGAAGGGCTCCATCCGCTGCGCCACCTCCTGCATCAGCCGATGGCTCGTGAAAAGCACGAAGGCTTTGCCGTGCGTCAGCCGAAGGAAATGCTCGATCCATTGAACCAGCGCATCGCGGTAACCGGCGTCGCGCGGGTCGGGCATTTTGCTGACGACGTGGATTTTCATCTGCCGCTCATAATCGAACGGCGAACCCGCCTGCAACTGCGCAGCCTGCTCTCCACCGACACGGCGCGCGAAATAAGCGAGCGGGCTTTGCGCCGTGGCCTTCGGACTCGCGCCCACTTTTTCTGCGCTCACGCCCAGCGTCGCGCTGGTCATGATCACCGAGGTCGCACTTCCAAAAAGACGGCGACGCAAATACTCGGCCACGTCCACCGGCGCGGCGTTCAGCGTGAGATTCTGCTGTGCCTTTCCGGAACGCTCGACCCAATACACGTAACCTTCTCCGCTCTGGCTCAGGAACAACGCCAGCTCCTCGCGCAGTTCCGCCAAGCGACGATTGCACTCGATTAATTCCTGCGCCGCGTCCTTGTCCTCGGACATTTTGATGAGCTCGCTCACCGCTTCGCGCAAACGCTGGATCGGCAGCGTGAGATTGTCCGGAACGAGATCCGGCTGGCGAATGCGCAGTTCGCTCCACGCGCGCGCAGGACGGCGACCTTCACCCGCACCGGCCTCCGCGTTCCCCGGTTTCACGTTCTGTTTCGCCAGCGTTTCGCAGACGTCTTCGACAGCGTGGAAAAATGTGTCGCCCGCGCCGAGCACGTCCGCCACGAGCGTCACAGCGTTGCCTTTGCGCAGCATCGAGAGCAGGCCCTTCTCGGTGCGCGGATTCCACAGCCGCTGCAGCGCGTAACGAAGCTGGCCGCTCGAAACACTCGCGCCGATGTGCCGCGAAGCGACCGGCTCGACCGTGTGCGCCTCGTCGAAAATGACGAAGTCGTTCTTGAAAAGAATTCCTTCACTCGCCTCGTCGTCACTCGACTCCGTCGCCGGCAACAGCGTGAAGAAAAGCGAGTGGTTCACCACCAGCACATCGGCAGCGAGAATGCGTTGGCGCGCGCGTTGAAAAAAACAGATGCCGTGCTGCTGGCCGAAATCCGACGCGTGCCCGCAGAGCTTCGGCGAGCAGAGCCCGCGCTCGGAGCAAACCTGCGCCCACACCTTCGGATCCGGCTCCACCTCGAAGTCCGAGAGGCTGCCATCGCTCGTCGTCTTCGCCCATTCGGCCACGCGCTTGAGCTCCGCTTGCTCGGGCGAAGTGAAGAGACTCTCCGCTTGCTGCAGCGCTTTCTGCAGCCGCCGCGAGCAGAGATAATTCTGCCGGCCCTTCAACATCGTGAACTGGAATTTCACCGGCAGAATCGCCGCGAGCATCGGCAGATCTTTTTCCGTGAGCTGCTCCTGCAGGTTAATCGTATGCGTGGAGACGACCGCCTTCTTGCCGTGCGCCACCGCGTAAAGAATGGACGGAATCAGGTACGCCAGACTCTTGCCCACGCCTGTGCCAGCCTCGGCGAGCAGATGCTCGCCGGATTCCAGCGCGCGCGCCACCGCGACCGCCATCTGCTGCTGCTGCGGGCGGTACTCGAAATTCTTCGCGCGCGACAGCAAGCCGCTCGGCGAGAAAATCGCTTCCACCTGTGCGGGTAACGTGTCGTCGCCCCCCACGGGCTGGTGTTCGATGACGCTAATCACGCCGGGCGACGCGGGACAACCTCGATCTCGCCGCGATTCTTCGCGATCTGGTTTGCCGCCAGCACGCCGCGCCAGTTGGTGAGCGGATAAATCATCGCGTCGCGACCGATGATAGAGCCGGGGTTGAGCACGCTATTGCAGCCGATCTCCGCGCGGTCGCCAAGCAGCGCGCCGAACTTCCGCAGGCCCGTGTCGAGTTTGTGTCCTTGAGATTCGACAGTCACGTTGCCCGCGAGCGACTTCACGTTCGAGAGGACGACGCCCGCGCCAAGGTGCGCCTTGTGGCCGAGGATGGAGTCGCCCACGTAGTTGAAGTGCGGCACCTGACAGTCGTTGAAGAGCACGCTCTGCTTCACCTCGCACGAGTTGCCCACCATACAGCCGTCGCCGATAATCACGTTCTCGCGGATGTAAGCCCCGTGGCGAATTTCGCAATCGCGCCCGATGATCGCGGGCCCCTTGATGATCACGCCATCCTCGATGACCGTTCCCTCGCCGATGAGAACCTTGGGACCAATCCACGCGCGCTGCGCCCGCCGTGAAGCCATCGGGTGCAGGAACGGCGCGCCGAGCATATTCACGGCGAAGAGAATCTTGCGGAAACCTGTCGGGCCG
>CAMASG010000067.1 GCA_945860945.1 Akkermansia muciniphila | reverse complement strand
GCGTTCGCGGCGAGAATCGGTCCATTCCCATCTGCGGTCGGGCTACGCCCTCCCTGCGCCGGGAATGGACAAACAGAGCAGAACCAGACAACCTCAACCAAGTCTCCGGACTAACACACCAAGTGGCTCAGAAAAGTGGACCCAGTCAGGAAAGGGGAAAGCGGTCGGTTCTTGATAATTTACTCCGCCGCCCGCTTCCCTCAACTCTCAACCTCGCACCTCCGCTTTCCCTCTCCAACTCTTTGAGTCGACGCGCCTCGGTTGAGGTCCATCTGCCCAAACTGCCGCTTCCACCGATGGAAGCTCACCTCCCGAGATGTTCTCCTCCCGACACAGTTCCTGGATGATCTTCTTCCCACGATCCGCTTCCCCCAGAATCCGAATCTTGTCTTCCGTCGTATACCGCTTGCCTTCGATGTCTGGTGCCTTTCTTTGTTGGCCCCCAGACTAACACTTCACACGGCCCGAATAAACGAGGTCACGTCAGGCTGCTTACGCAGCTTTGGTCTTAACGTCCGCCACCGAATCGGGATCGATGGCGAACCAAGCCTTGGCTTCTTTGGGTCGCACCAATTCCCGGTAATGCTGGAAAATGATTTGCGGGGAGTTCCCGGCTTCCAGCGCCACTTGCGCGACGTCCTGCGTCTCGGCAGCGCGGTAGCTGATGAACGAATGGCGCAGCGCGTTTTTCTTCCACTTCACCTGTCGCGCTTTGTCAGCGTCTTTCGCGGCCTCTTTCAATCCCGCGTTCGTGTCCTCAACCAGCCAGCCAATCTGCTTCGACATGTTGTCGAGCGGCACGACGCGGCCATGCTCTTTCACATGCGACTTGAGCCACTTCGCCAGATTGTCGCTGATGGGAACGAGCCGTCGGCTGGCGGTTTTCGCCTTTGACGCCTTGATCTCGATGAACCTCTCTTTCAGGTGAACCTCGCTCCAGTCCAGCCGTTCGATTTCGGTTGTCCGCAATCCAGCAAACGCACCAGTGGCGACGAACGGCACAACTTCCGTCCGGGAGTAGGTCAGAAATTGCGACACTTCCCACGGCGAATAGATCGTGATGTCCGTCGGCTTTTCCTTGAACTTTTGCACCATCGAAATGCCTTCATGGTCGCGGGGTAGCCAGCCGCGCTCCTTGCAGAACGTGAAGAACGCGCCCACCGTCGCGCGTGCGTTGTTCTTGCTCCGGGGCGACACGTCCATGTCCCGGAAGTAATCCGAAAGCTGGCCCGTTGCCACCGAGCGCAATTGGCAGTGAAACTTCACTTTCAGTTGCTTGAGATAAACCTTGAGCACCTTCTGGTAGGCGTCGCTCGTGCCGTCCGTCTCCTTGGCCTTGAGCATTTCATCCAATGCGTCCGGCAGCAGCTTGTCGGGAAGCTTGTGCATGTGCCGGCGCTTAAATTCGTTCGCCATTTCCAGCAGCGACACCTTGCCGTCCACAACCTTTACCGCCTCGACGGCATCCTTTACCAGCAGGTCCAGCGGTATGCATGCGGACTTGGACAGTTGAACGCAATAGACGTAAACCCGTGCATCCTCAGAGCGCAGATGCAGCGCATCCAGTTCGCCACGGGATAGGATCGTGGCTTTGGATTTCGCTTCAGCCAGCGCCTCATCGAAGTCGGCGAACATCTTGAGCCGCCGTTTGCCATCCGCGTGGAAGGAGACCGTGAAGCTGTCGCGCCCCTTGTTTTCGACGCGGTAGATTTTGACCACGACGGAGCCTTGTTTGATCTCCATCGGAAAGACCATGCGCTTCTTGCTCATGGGTCAAGTGTGTTAGGAAAGCCAGCCTTTTCCCTAATTCCCTAATAAAAAATGGTCGGGGCGGTGAGATTCGAACTCACGACCTCTTGTACCCGAAACAAGCGCGCTACCAGGCTACGCTACGCCCCGAACCAAGGGGCGAGATTCTTGCCGATTGCTGATTTGGAATGCAACGCTCTTTTTTGGATTCGCTTGCTTCAAACTCCCGCTGGTCTTCGTCACCAGCTTCGCTATGATTAAACGACGATGAAAATGTTCCTTCGCCCGCTTCTCCTCGCCGTTGTGTTGGCCGTTTCTAGTTTTGCTGCGGAACCTAAATCCTCACCTAAGCCCGCCATCGCCGCGCCTAAAAATGCGCCCGTTCAGATTCCCGGCGTCACGGCGCTGCGCGATGTGGCCTACGTCACCGGCGGCCACGAGCGTCAGAAGCTCGATCTCTTTGTGCCCGAGAAAGGGGAGAACCTGCCGCTTATCGTTTGGGTTCACGGTGGCGGTTGGTCGGGTGGGAGTAAAGAGAACGCGCCTGCGCTCGGCTTTGCGAAGAACGGCTACGTGGTCGCGAGCATCAACTACCGTTTCAGCCAGCACGCGGTGTATCCGGCGCAGCTCGAGGATTGCAAAGCGGCCATCCGCTGGCTTCGCGCCAACGCCGCCAAGCATCGCATCAACCCCAACAAAATCGGCGTGTGGGGCGCCTCGGCTGGCGGGCATCTCGTCGCGCTGCTCGGCACGACCGGTGACGTGAAGGAGTTCGACAAGGGCGAGCATCTCGACCAAGCCAGCCGCGTGCAGGCGGTGTGCGACGTGTTCGGTCCGACCGATTTCCTCAAGTATTACGACTACGCGAATGCCAAGCTGGTCGGCAACGCCGTGCTTCCCGACGATCCGAATTCGCTGCTCGTTCGGCTCGTCGGTGGCAAGCTCTCGGAGAAGAAGGACGTGGTCGCGAAGGCGAATCCCATCACCTACGTCACCAAAGGCGACGCGCCGTTCCTCATCATGCACGGCGACAAAGATCCGTTGGTGCCGCTCCACCAGAGTGAAATTTTGGAGCAGGCGCTGAAGAAAGCCGAGGTGCCGGTGACGCTCTACGTCGAGAAAGGCTCGGGCCACGGATTACGTGGACCGGATGTCTCCAAGATGATCGCCGCGTTCTTCGAGAAGTATCTTAAAGCGTCCGGCGAAACCGCCGCAGGCAAGTGAACGCGTTCGCTCCCGTTTCATAGTATGAGCACGCCCGTTGCAATCTCACGTCGCGCGGCACTCCGCCTCAGCGCAGGCGGATTGCTTGCTGCGGGCCTTTGGCCGGGAGCGCTTCGTGCTGCGGGTAACGGCAAAGGTGGCGAGTTCACCTTCGTCGTCGTCAACGACCTGCATTATCTGAACGAGAAGTGCGGGCCGTGGTTTGAGAAGCTGGTCGCGCAGATGAAGGTCGCCAAGCCCGAGCTTTGTCTCATGGTCGGCGACTGGACCGAGCACGGCCTCGCCAATCAACTCGAGCCGGTGCGTGATGCTTTCAAAGCGCTCGGTGCGGCGGTTCACGGCGTCATCGGCAACCACGACTATCTCGGGATAAAGGACCGTTCCGCATACGAGAAGGCTTTTCCCGACCGCATCAATTATCACGTCGAGCACCGCGACTGGCAGCTCGTCGCGCTCGATTCCTCCGCCGGCCAGCTCTTCGCCGGTTTCGCCATTCAGCCGCACACGTTACGCTGGCTTGACGAGAATCTTCCCAAGCTGGACAAGCGCAAGCCGCTGATTGTGCAGACGCATTTCCCACTCGGGCCAGACCACTTGTCGCGCCCATTGAATGCGGACGCGGTGCTGGAGCGGTTCAAGGAACACAACCTCCAGACCGTGTTCAACGGACACTTCCACGGTCTCACGGAACGCAAACTCGGCGAGGTCGCTCTCACCACGAATCGCTGCTGCTCTTTCGCGAGAAGAAACCACGACGGCAGCAAGGAGAAGGGCTACTTTCTCTGCCGCGCGAAGGACGGAAAGATCACGCGCGAGTTCGTCGAGATGAAGCTCGTTTGATTCAGCGCTGTTCGGTGCGCTCGCGTAGCAGGTTTTCGTAAAGCGCGAATAGTTCCTCCACCATCCGCTCCGTCGGAAACCGTTCCTTCACGAATTCCTGTCCACGCTGGCCGAGACGTTGCCGGAGCGCGGCGTCGCTGGCCAATCTTTCCAGCGACTGGCTCAGACCGGATAGGTCGCCCGGCTTGAGAAGGAAACCGGTCTCGCCATCGAGGCACACTTCGCGCGCGCCATCGCAGTCGAACGCCACCACCGGTTTCGCCGCCGCCATCGCTTGCGGCAACGCACGCGGCAACCCTTCGCGCCGCGAGAGATGCACGAGTGCGTCCATCACGCCGACGTAACGCGGCACTTCGCTCGGCGGCACGAGGCCGGTGAAGATGAAATGCTTCTGCAATCGGAGATCGCCCGCCATTTGCTCGAAACGTCCGCGCCACGCGCCGTCGCCCACCAGCAGGAACTTCATCTGCGGACAGCGCCGCACCAGTTCCGTCGCGGCAGCGAAGAGGTCGTCGTGCCCTTTCAATTCGAAGAGCCGCGCAATCTTGCCGACGACGAAGTCGCCCGGCGCAATGCCCAGTTGCGCGCGCAGCACCGAGTCATTCTGCGCTGCGAGGAACGGCGCGAGATCGAACCCGCTGAAGATGCGGGTGTATTGCTCGGGGCGGCCGATGCCGGCGGCGAGATATTGATCGCGCATCGCATCGGCCACGGTCACGAAGTGGTCGGTGCAGCGCGCGGCGAATCGTTCGGCGGCGGTGAAGACAAAGTTGGCTGGCGCGCTTTGGAACGGTCCGAACGACGGGCCGTGGAGGGTGTGGAGAATGATCGGCACTTGTGCGCGTCGCGCGGCGAGGCGGCCGAGCACGCCGGCCTTGCCGCTATGCGTGTGGACGATGTCCGGACGTTGTGCGCGAAAGATCCGCGTCAGCGCGAAGAGCGCGCGGAGGTCGAGCCACGGTCGCACGGGGCGCACCAGTTCGGGAACGCGCGTGAGCAAGTCGGGGATGCCGGTGACGAGCGGTTCGAGCGAGCCTTCTGGTCCGCTCGTAGGGCCGGAGATGAGGCTGACTTCGACGTTGGGGCGGCGGCGCAGACCGAGCACGGTGGCCACGGTGTTTTCCTGCGCACCGCCAACGATCAGCCGCGTGATGACGTGCGCGACACGCATCGGGTCAGGTGTTCAATCGCAGATCGGCCACGCACTCGACGTGTTGCGTTTGCGGAAACATATCGAGCGGCACGACTTTCGCGAGGCGATAGACGCCGTCGGCGCAGAGGAGTTGCAGGTCGCGCGCGAGCGTGGCGGGATGGCAGGAGACGTAGATGATTTGCGCGGGGCGAACCTCGCGGAGCAGTTGCAGACTTTCCGGCGGGCAACCGGTGCGGGGCGGATCGAGAATGATGCTGGTGCGGTCGGCGTGGAACTTGGCGAGCAGTTGCGGCAAGAGATCTTCGGTGCGGCCGGCGAGGAATTCGCCGTTGGCGCGGCCGCGGTCGGCGGCGTTCTTGCGTGCGGCTTTGATGGCCGGCATGTCGATCTCCACGCCGGCGAAGGACTCGACGAGATCGGCCATCTCCACGCTGAAGAAACCGACGCCGCAGTAGGCGTCCACGAGATGACGCGCGCCGCTGTCACGCAGACGTTCGCGGACGGTCTCGACCAAGCGCGGCAGCAGGAAGAAGTTGTTCTGGAAAAAGGAATCGCGCGGCACTTCCCAACCTTCGGGCGAGACGCGCAGCACCACTTTGAGGCCGCCTTTGGGCGGGGGATTCGCGCGCACGTGGCGGATCTGCTCGTTGAGTGCGGGCTCGGCGATCTGGCATTCGTCGATGTCCACCACGAGTCGGTCGTTGTGGCGGATGTAGCCGATGTTGAGGCGTTGCTCGGGCTTGTTCCACTGGCTGCGGATCATGATGCGGTTCCGGTAGCCATACGGCTGCGGGCAGGGCACCACGGGCTCGATCACCGCTGCTGGGAAACCCCCGATGCGCTGGAAAAGGTCGGTGATCTGCTTGTGCTTGAGACGAAGCTGCGCGTCGTAGGCGATGTGCTGATATTGGCAGCCGCCGCATTCGCCGAAGTAACGGCACTGCGGCGTGACGCGTTCGGGCGAGGGCTGGATCACGCGCAGCAGTTGCGCGCGGCCGAACTGTTTCTTCACCTCGGTCAGCTCGACTTCGACCTCTTCACCCAGAGCGACGAAAGGGATGAAGACGACGAAGCTCCCGGCGCGCGCGACGCCTTCGCCGCCGAAGGCGATGTCGCTCACGGTGAGCGTGAGGCGCTGGCCGATGGCAAAGGAGGACGGGTTGATGGCTGTGTCGTTCACAACATCACAATGCACAATGCGGAATCCGGGGTCCGTTGGCGGAAGCGCACGAGGCGCTCGCGGGCGCTTACTTCTTCTTCGGGTGCGCTTGGTCGTAGTGCTTCTTCAGGATGTCGCCACCGAAATCGTTCTCGAGATCGCGCCAGACCGCGTGCACGTGGTTCGCGTCGTTCTGCGTATTGTCGTATTCGAGCAGGAAGCCGGCGCCCTGCACGCGGTAGTAATGACCGTCGCCCTTCTCCACGCCGCCAGCCCACGCGAAGTGGAGGCTGTCCCAGCCGGCCTTCTCGATCTTGGCGATATCCAACTTGGCGAGGTCAGCCCGCGCGCGGCCGGCGTATTCGCCCACGACACGCTTGAGCAGATCCTTCTGTGCCGCGGTCAGCTTGGCGAAGGCGATGCCTTCGGGCTTGAGCGCCTTGGCCACACGATCGGCGCCGGTGATGACGTCCTTGGGCGCGACCTTGTCGTAGATGGCGATGGCGCGTTGCTCGGGGTTCAGCGACTTCACAAGCTCCCGCGCGAGGTCTTCTTCCTTGCCCAGCACGCGCAGGCCCTTCTTCGGCCCTTCACGGACTTCGCCGGGGTTGGTGCCCATGAAAGACGGCACCGTGGCGAACAGTTCGCCATTCACGATGGTGAAGCTGAGCGAGAGGTGGTGCCCCTCGTAACGCCACGCCCACGTGCCTTTCGCCGACGGCTGGCCGTAGATGCTCACGAAATAAACCTCGGGATTGCGGTCCACCTTGGGGCTCTTCTCGAACTGCTTCAGCACGGTCTCGAGGCTCATGATGCCGGTGGCCTTCGCGTAGCCGGCCTCGCTCATGCCGGTGGCGAGCAACGTCATCGTCAAGGTGCGCTGCTCGGCGGACATTTCCCTCAAGGTCAGCCCTTTCCGGCCGAAGGTCACCATCTCCGTCGGGATGAAATGCCACAGATGGCGCGCCTCAGCCTTGAGGTCGGCGTAATGCGCCTTGGCCTTCTGCTCCGGCTTGAGAGTGGCGAGGAACTTGTTGGCGGCGGCGGCCATCTCCTCGGCGGCGGGATGCGCGCGCGCGGCGGGCGTGGCGAGGTGGAGGAGTGCGACGATGACGGCGGCCAGAATGGGCAAGCGTTTCATGGCGGCGAAGGTATCCTCAACCCGCCGCAGCCGACAAGCCCGATGATTCAATCGTCGGCAGCGAGAGCAGGGGGCGCAGCGTCTCTATACTGTAGCGAAGGGTTTGCGTCACTCGACATCGTGGGCGGGGGGTGCCAGTGTGTTTGTGTGAGTTTGGCAAAGCTGGAAGAGCTGCGAGCGCGGTTGCGCTCGTATGGATCGTGTCTCGTCGCCTATTCGGGCGGGGTGGACTCGGTCTTTCTCGCGCGCGTGGCGCAAGAGGTTCTCGGCGAGCGGGCGTTGGCGGTCATCGCCGATTCCCCCAGCCTGCCGCGTCGCGAATTGGAGGAGGCACTGGCGATCGCCCAGCAGTTTTCCATCCCGGTGCGGGTGGTGAAAACGCAGGAGTTCAATAACCCGGAGTACCTCGCGAACCCCTCAAACCGCTGTTATTTCTGCAAACACGAGCTGTTCACCGAGCTGGCGCCGCTGGCGCGGGCGGAGAATTTCGCGGTGATCGCTTACGGTGAGAATGCGAGCGACGTGGGGGACCATCGGCCGGGCGCGAAGGCGGCGGCGGAATTCCGCGTGTGTGCGCCGCTGAAGGAGGCGGGGTTGACGAAGGCGGAAATCCGCGAACTGTCCGCCCAACTCGGCCTGCCCACGGCCGATAAGCCGCAGATGGCCTGTCTCTCCAGCCGCATCCCGTATGGCGAAGTGGTGACGCCGGAGAAGCTGTTGATGATCGAGCGCGGCGAGTATGCGCTGCGCGATCTCGGGTTTTACGATGTGCGGGTACGGCATCACGAATTGCGCGGGGCAGGGACCGAGGCGGTGGTGCGGCATTTGGCGCGGATCGAACTGGGCGCGGGCGAGATTTCTCGGTTACTGGCGGAGGAGACGTTCGCGCGTGTGGCGGAGGAGTTGCGGCAGATCGGTTACACGCACGTGACGCTCGATTTGCAGGGTTACCGCCGCGGCAGTATGAACGAGGCGGTGCCGATTGCGTTCAAAACGCCCGCGCGCTAACGGGCACCGGCGTTCTTCGTATCCAGCGAGTTCACCAACTGCCGCTGAAGCGCGGTCTGTTCTTCCGCGGCGTCATCGCTCTCCTTCTGTAAAGCGGCGTACTTCTTCGCAGCCTCGGCGTCTTGGAAGATGAACTCGTCCTTCTTCGCGTCGAATTTCCACTGGCCCCACTGCTGATCAATCAGGTCGAGCGTGCCGAGCAAGCTTTTGCCGATGCGCTCGTCGGTGTCGCGAATCTTTAGCAGGACAGCGTTTCGACTGTTCCCTTTATGGAAGCCGTCCATCGCCTTGGTGATGTCGGCGGGGTTGGAGAGGCGCACCTTCAACTCCATCTCGAAATGCTTGTCTGAATCGCGCACGAACTCTTGAAACTGGCGGTTGGCGTCGAGGAACGCTTGCACAACCTTGCGGCGCGGCGCGAGCTGCTCCTTGGTTTTGATGAGGTCGCCATTGAGTATGTCGGCCTTTTGAAGGGCATCGACGGCTTTGGTGTAAATCTCGGTCTCCGTTTTCAGCTTGGCGAAGTAGGAGAGCCCAGCCTGCATCGCCACGGCCTCGGCGCCTTTGAGGTTCTTGCTCGCGGCTTTGGCGCTGGCGATGAATTTATCCAGCGCCGCGGTGCTGGGCGGAACGGCGTTCGTGGAGTTGACTGAATCGCGGAGCGATTGCTCGAGCACGGTGATGCCTTCGTCGAGTTGCTGGCGGGACTTGGTTTCCTGAAGGCGCGGCAAAAGCAGGAGTAACGCGATGCCGAGGAGGAGTCCCACGAGAAGGAGAGCCACGCCAGCATTGGCGGCGGTGAAAGCGAACCGCTTCTTCTTCGCGGCGTGTTCGGGTGGCAGAGGGCGCAGGTTGTTCATGATTTCGGCAGGCTCAGGTCAGCGGAAACCTAAGTACGATAGCAAGCGTCTGATGCGTGTCGAGGGCGAAGGGGAAGACGAAAACAGTTTTTCGCGGTGCGAAGATGGTTTCCACTCGCCAGTGGTGGTGCGGGGCGGTATCAACGAAGCGGTTCGTATGCCCAAGTTTTCTTACAAGGCGCGGCGGCGTTCCGGCGAAATCGAGGAGGGAGTGCTGGAACTGGCTGACCGTGCGACGGTGCTGGCGCAACTGGACCGCCGCGGGCTCTTCCCGATGGCGGTGGAGGCGAGCGGCGGCGCGTCGATGGCAGCGAATAAAACCGCGAAGACAGTTCGCGTCGCACTTTCACCAACGGCGACGCCCACGGCGGCTTCATCCACAGGCCTGTCGTTCTTCAACCGCAAACGCAAGCCGTCGCTTCAAGAGTTGGCCACATTCACGACCCAATTGGCGAACCTGTTGCAGGCGGGGATGCCGCTGGTCGAGGCGTTGCGCAGCATGGCCGCGCTGGAATCCAAAGGCATCGGGCCGGAGGTCGGCGCGCAGTTGCGGAAGGACGTGACGGAGGGCAAAAACCTCTCGGCGGCGATGGCCTCGCAATCGCTGATCTTTCCCGAGATGTACGTGAGCATGGTGCGTGCGGGCGAGCACAGCGGCGCGCTGGTGGAGGTGCTGCGGCGGTTGGCCGATCACTACATCCGCTTCGCCGAGGTGCGCCACAAAGTGACTTCGGCGATGGTCTATCCGGCCTTCGTCATCGGCGTGGGCGGGGTGATGATCATCTTTTTCATGACGTGGATGCTCCCGCGTTTCATGGGCATTTTCAAAGGGATGAAAGTGACGCTGCCGCTCTCGACGCGGATGCTCATGGCCGTCGGCGACCTCGCGACGAACTGGATGATTTGGGCTGGCACCATCTCCTTTGTGGTCGCGGCCACGTGGCTTTTCGTCCGTTACCGCGCGACCCCCGAGGGTCACCGCGAGATTGACGCCTACAAGCTGCGGATGCCCGTGATCGGGCGCATCATCAGCCTCAGCCTTTTCACCCAATTCGCCCGCACGCTGGCGACGTTGCTGCAGAATGGTGTGCCGGTGCTCGTCGCTCTGCGCATCACCGAGCAGGTGATGCCGAACGTGGTGCTGAAGGAAGCTATCTCCCGCACACGCGAGGCGGTGACGGACGGTAAATCGCTCGCTGAACCGCTCGAGCAGAGCAAAGTTTTCCCGCGGTTGATGGTGGATTTAATCAAGATTGGCGAGAAAACGGGCGACGTGCCGGGTTCCTTGCGCAACGTGGCCGAGACCTACGAGAACGAACTAGCCGTCGCTCTACGCGTGGTGACGACGCTCATCGAGCCGGTTTTGATCGTTGTAATCGCGGTGTTCGTTGGCTTCTTGCTGTTCGGCGTAATGTCGGCGATGTTCGCCATCACTGGCAGCGTGGCTCGTTGAGCGATGCAAACGACAAAGGCCAACACAACGATGGGGGCGCGGCGAACGCGGGCCTTCACACTCGTCGAGATCATGATTGTGGTGGTGATTATCGCCATCACGATTGCGGTCGGTCTGCCGGCGTTCGTGCGGGCGTTCGACAAAAACGATCTGCAGCAGGCCGAGGCGTCGCTCATCGCCCTCTGCGCCAACGCGCGGCTGACCGCCATCACGCAGGGGAAACCGGTGGATCTCGTGGTGCGGCTCGTGGAACGGTCGTTCATGCTGATGCCGGTGGAGGTCGCGGAGGCGCGTCCAGCGGAGGAAGGCGTGGCGGAACTGCCTCAAGCGGCGCCGGAAACCGCAGCGCTTTTTTTGCCGCGCGAGGTGACGTTCGCCGTCAGTGCCAGTTCGCAGTCATTCGAGGACGATCGCGAGGTGCGCGTGAGGTTTTTTCCAGACGCGACGTGCGAAGAATTGACGGTGACGTTGGAATCGAGCCACGGTCGGCGACGCATCGTGCTGGAGGTGACGACGGCGTTGGTGGATGTGCAGAACCCAGATTGATAAAGTGAAAGTGGCGCGACAACAGCGAAACGGGCGGCGAGCCTTCACACTCTTGGAGGTGATGGTGGCTGTGGCGATTTTCTTTGCCGCCGTGGTGGCGGTGCTGGAACTGGTTTCGCAAAACCTGCGGTTGGCACAGGCGTTCCAACAGGCACGGCCGAACCCAGCGGATCTCGCTGCGGAAATCGCGCTGGGCACGACGATGCAGGAGGGGACGGAGACGGGCGATTTCGGCGAGTTTTATCTCGGCAGCACGTGGACGCAGGACACGGTGTTGTTGGGGACCAACGGTTTGTATCGCGTCGATTTGACGGTGCAGGAATTGATCGGCGAGAAAACCATCGAGAACAAGATGTCGGTGCTCTTGTATCGACCGGACAAAACTACACGATGAACACGCATCGTACAGCACGCCAGCGCGCCTTCACGCTGGTGGAGGTGATGGTCGCCGTCGGCATTTTCGCGATGGTGATCACGGCGGTGTACGCGGCGTGGACGCAGGTGATCCGATCCACGATGACGGGGACGCGCGCGGCGGCAGATGCCCAGCGTGAACGCGTGACGCTGCGCACAATCGAAGACGCGCTGGGCGGCGCGGTGCTCTTCTCCGAGAATGCCGTTCTGTACAGTTTTGTGGCGGACACGCCGGGGGCATTTTCAGAATTGAGCTTCGTATCGCGCCTGCCGGAAACCTTCTGGGGAAGCCGCTTCTTCACCGGTCAATCCACTCGCCGCGTGAGTTTCGCAGTGGAACCAAGCACCGACGGCGCGGTCAACCAACTGGTGCTGCGCCAGTCGTCGCTGCTCGCCACCGCGGGCGATTCGGAAGTGCACTCGACGGTGCTGGTGAGCAACGTGGACCAATTCTACGTCGAGTTCTGGAGCGCTGCGGTGAGTCAGTGGATCACCGAATGGGATTCGACGAACCAGATTCCGAAACTGATGCGGGTGCAGTTGGCATTGGGGCGCACGGACGGCATACCGGTGCCGGCGGAGGCGCTCAAGGTGCGCGTGGTATCGCTCGCCGCCGACACGGTGACGAAGGAAATGCACGCGCCGGAACCGCCGGTGATGACGCGCACGCCCACCAAAGGCGGCCCTGGTTCGAAGGGAGGGCCCGGTGGAACCGGATCGAAAGGCGGCGGTCCGGATGGGGGCGGGAAGAGCGGTTTTGGAAAGGGCGTTTTCGGAAAGAGCCCACCGCCACCGCCGTGATTTGAGATTTTGTGAAGGTTGCCTCGGACAAAAAGAATCGGAAGCCGGGCATCGCGCTCATCATCGTGATGCTCGTAATCGTCTCGCTCGCGGCGCTGGCGGGGACGTTCGCCGCCTCGATGAAGGTCGAGACGGTGCTGTTGCGGCAGACGGATTCGGACCGCGAACTGGAGTGGCTCTGCCGTTCTGGCGTGGAGTACGCGCGTTTTCTCGTCGGCCAGCAGGCGACAGTCGCGCTGGAACCGTATGATTCGCTGAACCAGCGTTGGGCTGGCGGACCGGGCGTGACGAACAGCCCGCTGCAGTCTTTCTCCCTTACGAACCAGTTGGGCAATGGCACTTTCACGGTGCGCATCGTGGATTGGGAGCGGTACTTCAACATCAATTCGGCCGCGGACCGGAAGCATCCCATCGGCCGGCAGGCACTGGAAAGCGCGCTCACGCAGATGGGCGTGGAGGACCCAGAGAAGAATATCATCATCGACTCGATCGTGGACTGGCGCGATGCCGATAGTGATTCGAGCCTGAACGGTGCGGAGATGGATTATTACGCGAACCAGCCGAAGCCGTATCTGCCCAAAAACGGGCCGATTGATGACTTGAGCGAGTTATTGCTCATCCGCGGTGTGCTCCCAGAAATGTACTGGGGCACCAACGCGCTGGCGGCCCTACCTAGCGCGTTGAGCGAAGAACCGAAGTCGTATCCGGTCACGCTTCGCGATTTCTTCGCGCCGATGTCGACCGGCTACATCAACATCAACACCGCGTCAGACAAGGTGTTGCAGATGATTCCTGGCATTGATGCTGCGCTGGCCAGTTCGATCCTCCGCGTGCGTACGGGCCCCGACGGCGTTGATGGAACAGCGGATGACACGCCGTTCCGCAACGTGGCAGAACTGGCGACGATTGGCTTCGGACGCGAGACCGTCGAGCGCGTGCGGCGGCTCCTGTCCGTGAAGAGCGCGACGTTCGAGGTGGAGGTTGAGGCGGAGATCGAAGGCCGTAAACGGCGCATGCGGGCCGTACTACACCGCGCCAGCGCGACGGATGTGAAGGTGTTGGTGAATCACCGTCAGTAGCTTCCATTGCGGTATTTTGCTCAAGTATTCTACGGAATCAGGAAGGTTTTATTTCCATGTCAACAATCGGAAAACCAAGAAAAACTTCAGGCATTATCTTCATCACGGGGACCGACACCGGCGTTGGGAAAACGGTTTTTACCGCGCTGTTGTTGGCGCATTTGCGCGAGCAGGGCGTGCGCGCATTGGCGATGAAACCGTTCTGCTCTGGTGGGCGTGGTGATGTGCGTTTACTGCAATCGTTGCAGCGTGGTGAACTGAGCGACGATGAGGTGAATCCGTTTTATTACGATCTTCCGCTGGCGCCGTGTATCGCCGCTCGCCAAGGCCGCGGGCCGAAAGTGCAATTGCGTGAGGCGGTTCGTAAAATTGATGCGATAAAAAAGAAGTGCGATGTGCTGTTGGTAGAAGGTTCAGGCGGCCTTCTGGTGCCTTTGGGGGAGAGTTTTACGGTGTTGGAATTAATTAAAACCCTGGCTTGTCCGGTGCTTGTTTTAGGGCGAAACAAGATTGGAATAATAAACCATACTTTAATGTCAATTGAGCTTCTTCATTCATTTGGAATAAAGCCGGTTACATCTATTTTAATGGGGGCAGAAAAAAGTGATATTTCGGTCCGTTTTAACGCAGGATATTTGCGCGATAAAATAGACCGCTGCCGAGTATTTGAGCTCCCATTTTTAGGGCCAGAACTGAGGCGGGTTGGCGCGATAAAAAGAAGTGCAAAAAAAATCAAAAAAGTCCTTGCGCGCTTTTGTATGGCTGCTAGTGTGTGCACGTCTTCGATACGGAAGACGGTGCTGATCGACAAAAAACCTGTTGACGGCCGGCGCGGTGAGCGATAAGTTCATCTCGCAGACTGAAACTCTGAGATGCTGAGTTGAAGTGAAATTCAGCGCTCGGTTTTTTTGTCCCCTAAATGGGACGTTTTGGGTGGCGACACCCGCTGCTCTTTGAAAATTGAATTGTGCGATAAGTTTTGAAGCCCTCAAGACAATTCCCGAGTTAGTCGGGTTTTGATTTGAGTATTTAATCAAGCATCAAGTGTCAGTTTTAAAACTGACAACTAGGTCAAACTAACGTTTTTATACGGAGAGTTTGATTCTGGCTCAGAACGAACGCTGGCGGCGTGGATAAGACATGCAAGTCGAACGCTGATTTTTGGGTAGCAATACTCGAGAGTCGGAGTGGCGCAAGGGTGCGTAACACGTGGGTAATTTGCCGCGAAGACCGGGATAACTCGTCGAAAGACGAGCTAATACCGGATGTGATTGCTGGAGGGCATCCTCTGGCACTCAAAGTTGGGGACCGTAAGGCCTGACACTTCGCGATAAGCCCGCGGCCTATCAGCTAGTTGGTGAGGTAACGGCTCACCAAGGCTAAGACGGGTAGCTGGTCTGAGAGGACGACCAGCCTCACTGGAACTGAGACACGGTCCAGACACCTACGGGTGGCAGCAGTCGAGAATTTTTCTCAAT
>CAMASG010000066.1 GCA_945860945.1 Akkermansia muciniphila | reverse complement strand
CCGGTGGACCTCTTCCACGCGCACATCGGCGGCATGGACGCCTTCGCTCGCGGCTTGAAGATCGCCGCTGCCATCCGCGCCGACGGCCGCCTCGACGCCTTCGTGAAGAACCGCTACCGCACCTGGGACACCGGACTGGGCAAGGACATTGAGCAGGGCAAAGTCGGCTTCAAGCAACTTGAAGCCCACGTCCTCAAGCACGGTGAACCCAAGCTCGAGAGCGGTCGGCAGGAGTTCTTGGAGAACCTCATCAACGAGTTTATCTGAACTTGGTAGGCCGCGTTTTCGCGCGGCTTCGTTGGGCTTGTCCCGACTCACCGAGTCGCTACAGTCCGGTCATGGACGCGCCGCTCAGACGCCGGCTTTTTACGTTGCTGCTCATCATCGCACCGATGGGGGTGATGCTGCTGTTCGCACTTGGCTACAGCCAGACGCTCCGAACGGCGCGCGTTCTCGCCGGTGCGCGGGTGCTGATTGCCGCGCGGCCGACTTACTTGAAGACCGGCACGCTGCCGGTCGCTGTCGTGCCGAAGGCATTTCTCTACACGAAGCCGTTTGTCGTCGCGGGCACGAACCATCAAAGCGTGCTGGCGGTGCATTTGCTCGGGCACGAGAACCGCGGTCTGCTCGCCATCACCACCGATGGCGTCTTGCTTTGGGTGGATCGCAAAGAACGCGCGCGCGTTATCCACGCGGACACTTACGGCGCGCGATTTTTCCCGCCGGGAATATAGAACAGCAGCAGAGAACCATCGCGCGTGATGAGGTCATTTATGAAAATGCGGATTTGCTCGCTGGCGGCGTTGATGCTGGCTTTCATCGCTTGCGGCAAGAAGGAGAACGAACCGGCGAAGGGCGCAGCCAAGTCGCAGGAGTTCTTCGTGCGCGGCGTGGTGCGAGAAGTGAAGGCGGACGGCAAGACGGCGGTGATTCATCACGAGGAGATTCCGAATTACATGGAGGCGATGACGATGCCGTTCCGTGCGCGGGATCCGAAGGAGTTGTCGGAATTAAAACCGGGCGACGAGATTCATTTCCGCTTCGTCGTGGCCGAACTCGAGAGCTGGATTGATCGCGTGACCAAGACCGGCCGCGTGGTGACGGGGACGAATTCGGCAACAACGAACGCGCCGACACGCCGCGATTTCCGCACCGTGCGCGATGTGGAGCCGCTCAGAATCGGCGATCCGCTGCCGAACTATCCGCTCACGAACCAGCTCGGGCGTGCTTTCGGCCTGCACGATTTCAAAGGGCGCGGTGTGGCCATCACGTTCATTTTCACGCGTTGCCCCGTGCCAGATTTCTGTCCGCGGATGTCGAATCGCTTTGCCGATGCGCAGAAGAAATTGTTGGCGACGAGCGGCGCGCCGAAGAACTGGCATTTTCTTTCCGTTACGTTCGACGTGGATCGCGACACGCCCGAGGTGCTGAAGTCGTATGCGGAACGCCTCACGTATGATCCGGCGCGCTGGACTTTCGCGACCGGCGCGCTGATCGAAGTGGATGCGCTCACGGAGCAGTTCGGCCTCGTCTTCCCGCGTGACGGCACGGTGTTCAACCACAATCTCCGTACGGTGGTGGTGGATGCGACTGGCCGCGTACAGCGTGTTTTCCTCGGCAACGAATGGAAGGCAGACGAGCTGGTGGCCGAGTTGACGAAAGCCGCGCAGGCGAAGTGACGCGGAACAAACGGGACTGATTTCACGAAACGCAAAAGGCGCAGAGGGCTCGAAGCCTTCTGCGCCTTTCGAATTGTTCAGGGTGCTACGCCGGCGTAGCGCCGACGATGCTCTCGATGTGAAAGCGCTTTTTGGTATCGCCCATCTCGAAGTCCACCGTTTCGCCGGCCGCACGGCCCATCAGCGCCTGCGCGAGCGGTGTGAGATAGCTGAGGATGCCCCTGTCGGGATCGCCGTCCCACGCGCCGAGCAACGTGTAGGTCTCACGCAGGCCGGCGGAATCGCGGACGGTGACAGTGGTGGCGATGCCGACGACGTCGGTCTTGGGATTGGCGAAGTCGGTGCCGCGCGCGCGGCCGAGCTGGTCTTCCAACTCAGATTTGCGGCGCATGAGAACTTTCTGCGTCTCCTTCGCGGCCTTGTATTCGTGGTTCTCTCGCAGGTCGCCGTAGCTGCGGGCGATGGCGATATCCTTCGAGTTGGCGGGAATCTGCACCTTCACCATCTCCTCATACTCGATCTTGCGCCGTCCGAGGCTCGCCCAAGAAACGATGAGAGCGGTGTCCTGCTTGATGTGCTGCTCGCCGGAAATGAGCGACTGCACGGCGGGGTGCGCCTTGACGATGCGCGCGAGCAGCGAACGCTTGTCCATGTCGTCGAAGCTCGGCGAGAGCTGCAGCGCGCGGGTGAGATCTTTGATGACATCGATGTCGGCCGAGCCAACGAGATCGCCAATCAATTCCATGTCGCCGAGGATGAAATCGCGCAGGCGGTTGGATTTCTTCTCGTTGAAAGCGTCACGCTCCATCGCGGTGATCATGGCGCGGAAGACTTCAGGCCCGAGGATGTCGGCGAAGGTGTCGGAACGCTCCTTGGCAATCCAGAGCAGCAGTTCGCTGCTGGCTTGGTGCTGACTGATGAGTCGGCCGAGGGCATCGCGCACGCGCTCGAGATGGCCTCCCTGCGCGAGCACCTGCACGCATTCGTGGCAGAGTTTCGCGGAAACGTTGTTGACGATGCCGATCACGGCCTCGAACCAGATCGGCGAACTTTCCTGGAAGGAAAGGAGCGCGCGGCGGTGCTTGGCGGCGGCAATCTCCTCGAGCAATTGATTGAGGCGCGGGTTTTGCGACCAGACGCCCTTCGCAGTCGGCTCGCCTTCGATGGCGGCTGCGCCGGTGCCGTGGCGTAAATCATCACGTGCGAAGATGGCCTCGAGCGCGAGCGGTTGCTGCGTGCGAAGATGGCTGGCGATATCGGCGTTGAGAACAGGGAGAACTTCGGCGGCGGCGGCTTTCTTGTCGGAGAGGTCGTGGGCGCTTTTGACCAACTCGTGCGTGACGGTGAGCTTGGCTTTCAGCCCTTTCGCCGCGCGGAAATCGGAGAGCAGACGGTCCTGCAATGTGGTCTCGGCCTCTTGCAGCACGATGACGTCCGTCTTCTTGGATGGCACGAGGAAGTGGCCGTTCGTCTTCATCTCGCGCTTGGCGACTTCCCACCACTTCTTATAATCATCCGCGATCACATCGGGGACGAGCACCTGCTGGATCTGGTCGGCTGTGGCGCGGCCGCCGTGGCTCTGGAGCACGACGCGGATGAGGTCGATATGGTGCAGCGCGGCCATCTGGCGCAGGCCGGCGATGTCGGCGGATTTGCGGGCGAGAATGTGGTCCTTCGGAATCGCCGTGAGCGAACTAGCGGCGAAGGAGAGATCCATCCCGTGGCCTTTTTTGCTCTGGAAATCAATCACCACTCGGCCGAGGACGGCGTCCACCGCGGTGACCTTCCCGAAACCCCAACTGCGGTGGGAGCAGTAGCCGTGCGTGGCCAGCTGCACCAACGGCTCAATTTGGGCTCGCGTGATTTTTCCGGTGGCGACCAGCTTCTCGAACTCTTCTTTAAAATTCATAGAACCAAATCCTCGCGTGCATCTGCACGTCCATTCATAATAGCGGCGTGGGAGTTCAAAGGCCAAGAGAAATTGCCGCGCATGTGTTGCATCAGCGCGAACGACGGGAGGATTTCACCGAAAACCTACTCGATCGCGCTCTGATGAACGCCGCGCTTTCGCCCGCCGATCGGGCTCTGTGCCGCGAACTCTGCTGCGGCGTCGTCCGTTGGCAGTCCGCGCTCGACTGGCTCGTCGCGCGCAAAACCGGCGGCCGCACACAGCGCGCCGATTTGCTGAATCTCCTCCGACTCGGCCTCTACCAGCTTTTCTGGCTCGACCGCGTGCCCGACCACGCCGCTGTCCACGAGACCGTCGAGCTAGCCAAGCGCCTCGGCTTCGGTTCGCAAGCCGGCTTCGTCAACGCTCTTCTCCGCGGTTACACACGCGAAGCCGACGAGACTCACCGCGCGTTGGACGTTCTCAAACAAACCGACCCGCACACCGGTTGGTCGCACCCCGACTGGCTCGTCGCACGCTGGCAAGCGCGTTTAGGTGTGGCTGACACCGCGCGGCTGCTCGAATGGAACAACACGCCGCCGCCCACTTACGCGCGGCTGAACACGATCAAGACCGCTGCCGCTGGCACGTTGCTCGATCGCTGGCGCGAGGAGGGCGTTGAGTACGATTTCGGCCGTTGGGATTGGATTGGCGAGAACTCCGTCTTCCGTTTGAAGTCGCATCCGTCACTCGCGACCCTCGGCAGCTTTCGCGACGGCGGCTTCTACGTGCAGGATCCAAGCACGCTTCTCGCCGTCCATCTGCTCGACGTACAGCCAAGCCAGACCGTGCTCGACCTCTGCGCCGCGCCCGGCGGCAAGACCATGCTCATCGCCGCGCAGATGCAAAATCAGGGCCGCATTGTCGCCGTTGATGTAGATGCTGTGCGCCTCAAGCTCGTGCAGGAAAACTGTGCGCGCCTGGGCGTCACGTGCGTTGAGACCGTTGCGGTCGAGAACTTCGACGCGCCCCCCGCGAGCTTCGACCGTATTCTGATTGATGCGCCCTGCTCGAACACCGGCGTGATGCGCCGTCGCGTGGATTTGCGCTGGCGCATCCGAGCTGAGGAGATTGCACGCCTCGTGAAGACCCAACTCGCGCTGCTAAAAAAAGCCGCGCCGTTGCTCAAGCCCGGCGGTTCTCTCGTGTACAGCACGTGCAGTCTCGAGATGGAGGAGAACGGTGCGTTGGTACGGAGCTTCCTCGCCGAACATCCGAACCTTGCGCTGGAGGCCGAGCGCGAACTGGTCCCTTTCAAAGATGGCGTGGATGGCGCGTATGTCGTGCGCCTGCGTGCGAGTTGAGGAAGTGACGGACCGCACTATGAGCGCGCACATTGACGCTGAGATTATCCTGCACGAATCCGCGAGCCCTGCCGCGCTGCTGGCCGCCGCACGTGCCGCACTGCGCCGACGCGAAATTCCCCACGCACTGCATTACGAAAGCGACCATCAGGCGGCGCTTTGGCAGGCGGTGCACCGCGCCCATTCACCGTGGATTCGCGATGAAGCCTGCCGACAATTCTATCGTTCGACTCTCGAAACGGTGGCGCGCCGATTCACGACCGAGATGGGTGTGCTCAGCTTGGGATGCGGCACGGGCGAGAAAGACGCGCTGCTTCTCGATGCGCTGCTCCGAGTTGGAGCACGCCCTCGTTATCGAGCTCACGACGTGAGCCGCTCTCTCGTGATGGAGGCGAGCGAACGTTGCCGGTCGCTGGCGAGCGAAGTTCTGCGGCCAGTGGTGGCAGCACTGCCGCCGGATGCTGGCATGAGGCAAATGCTTTTCAACGGCTTCCCCAGGTCCGCGCCGATGCTGACGCTGATGTTCGGGCTCAGTCCTAATTTCGAGCCGGCCGATTTCTTTGCCGGAGTCGCGTGCATCGCTGAGGCCGGCGCTGTGTTGCTGAGCGCCAACCTTGCGGCCGCCGCCGATTATTCAGCGGGCGTGGCGGCGGTGTTGCCCCAGTATGATAATCCGGAAACGCGCGCGTGGCTGATGAGCACGATGGCTGCGCTGGGATTTTCGGCCGAGGATGGCGCGTTGGTTTTTCGGGTGAGCGAGCCAGATTCGCAGTTGGGTGTTCGCGGGATTGATGTGCGCTTCGAACTGTCGCGCTCGAGAGAACTGACGGTGCTCGGTGAACGGTTTTCACTCGTCGCGAGTGACACGCTGCGGGTCTTTTACTCGTATCGCTACACGGCGACGTTGATGGAGACATGTCTGCGCAATCACGGTCTGGCGCTGGAACAGACCTGGATTTCGCCAGCGGCCGACGAGGGGATTTTTCTCGTCCGAAAGCAATGAGGCCAGCGTTGTCGCTGGCGTTCAGCGACGATTGGTGCCGGTGAGGACGCCATCCACCGGCGCGTAATCGTCCGTGAGCACGGACACGCGGGAGAGGTTGGCCGGCGGCTGTGCGCGGAAGGCGCGCACGCGTTTTTCGAAATTCGGCAGCGTCACCACTTTGTCCTTCGCGATGCTTCTGGCACGCTTTTCCAATTCAGCGAGCGTGACCGGCTCCTTCGATTTCGTGCCGACGAGCACGACATTGCCTGTGTCGCTCGCAGGAAACATCCAGACCTGCGGGAAGACGCTGCGCATCGTTTTGTAAACCGAGCCGAGGATGTCCGCGCGGAAGCCGTTCAGGTTGCCGATGACGTTGTAGCAGAGCACGCCGTTCTCGGTGAGGTTTGCAGAGGCGAGGGTGAAGAACTCTTTCGTCGCGAGATGATACGGGATGAACGAGCCGTAGCGGCCGGTGGAGTAGGCGTCCATCAGGATGGCGTCGTATTTCTTCTGCGTGCGGCGGAGATAGACGCGCCCATCCATCGTGTGGATTTTGTGCCGCGCCGTTTCTTTGGTCTGAAAATAATACTTCGAGATGGAAACCACGGCGGGGTCGAGCTCGACCGTGTCGAGGTTCACGAAAGGATAGTAGTGCTGATAAAGCCGCTGCGTGCTGCCGCCGCCGAGGCCGACCACGAGGACGTTGGTCATCGCCGGATTCCAGAGCCACGGCGTGTGGAAGAGCTCGCAGTATTCGAAGTGGCCGACGAGCGGATTCGCGAGCGACACACGCGATTCCCACGAGCCGTTGAAACTCAGAACGCGATAGCCGCTGCTGTCTATAACGCTGATGTGGTGATACGCCGAGGTGACCTGATAAACCGTCTGCGCGCGCGCCGGCAATCCGGTCATCAGCCACGCGAGAGATGCGAGGGCGAGCAGGGTAAATTTTGTGACGGCGTTCATGTCTTCCGCGCAAGTGCGCGATCTAGCCACAAGCATAAACCCGCGAGGCCGAGCGTCAACCCGCCTGTCGCGCGAAAAATCGTGCTCAGCCCCAGATGATCCAGCAGCACGTAGCCCGAGATGAACACGCCGGCCACGCTGCCCGCCGTGCTCGCCGCATACACCGCGCCGCTCACCGCGCCCACGTTTCCGAGTTGTGCGGCCAGAAGTCGGATCATGTATGGCGAAAGCGTCGCGAGGACGAAACATGGGAAGAGAAACACGAGCGCGCTGCCGAGCGCCGGATCAAGCTTCTGCCAGAGCAACGAAATGTCCGCATCGGCCGGATGGCGCGATACGAGGGCATCAATCAAGCGCGGCGCGAAGTCGGGAATCGCGAGCGTGAAAAGCCCGGACGGCACGAGCAGCCACGTGAGAAACCGCGCACGTTGGAAGCGGTCCGCCCAGCGTCCGCCGAACCAGTAACCGAGCGAGAGCGCGACTAGCACCACGCCGATCTGGCTCGTCCAGACGTAGAACGCGCCGCCAAAATCTTTGAGCAGGAATCGCGCGCCGATGATTTCCAGCACCATCACAGCGAAGCCGCCGAGGAAAACGAGCAGGATGGCCGCGGCTGTTTGCACGAACCCACGCTAGGTGAAACGGCGGGGCGAACACAGGAAAATTCCACACGTCCGCGCCCTGAACTCACCGCGGACGCTCACGCGAAATCACTCGAAGGCTAGCACGGAGAGGCTGGTTCGTTGGCGGATGATTTCGCACATCGCCTCGAGTTCAGCCTTCTCAAGCTTCGTCGCGAAAACCTCGGGGGTCGGTCGCGCGACCGTGTAGGCATGAACTTCTTTGATGCGTCCGCCGTCGCGGACGATTTCGTTCAACCGGTCGCAGTACGCGCCCAGTTCGGCGTCGCTCATGGCTTGGCCGTGGACTTTGAACAGCAGGCTTTGGATGACGATCGGCCGCGCGCGCGCGGTGAGCAGCAGGTTGTGCAGGATGCGGTCGAAGCGCACGGTGCTACGGTTCACGAGGTGGTAGTAAGCCTCGGTGCCGGCGTCGAGCTTGCCCCACACCTCGCCGTTGTTCGCGTCCATTAATTCCAAGCCGCGTCGCACGTCGGCCTTGTCCAATCCCGCGGCATCGGTGATGAGAACGATCTTCGTACGGTCGAGTTTCTCGTCCCGCTTCACCTCGGCGACCGTCTGCACGCAGTCGGCGAAGTTGTTGACCATCGTCGGCTCGCCGTCGCCGCTGAAGGCGATGTCGCGCACCTCGCGCGTGAGCCACGGCACTTCGTTGAACTTCGGCTCCTTCGCGAGGCCGCCGTCGCGCGCGAAGTGGATCATCGCCGCCAGCTCGTCGCGCATCTGGCTCAAATCCACACGCGAGACTTTGCCGGGAATCTTACGATCCACCTCGCAATAGATGCAGTCGAAGTTGCAGACCTTGTCGGGGTTGAGATTGACGCCGATGGAAAGGCCGCGCGAACGGCGCGAGATGACGGGATAAACGAAAGTGAAATCCTTGTACACCCGCGTGTGATCCTGCACGGAGGCGTAGCTGCTTTTGATCTCAATCGGGGCGTCGGCCACAAAGATAATTTCGGACGGCAACGAACGAAAGTCGAGGCCGCTTTCCAGCGTGGAAAAATCAAACGCGCCCTCGCGCGTCGCGGATTACATTCCCATCACTTCGTAGCCGCAATCCACGTAGAGGACTTGGCCGGTGATGGCCGCCGCGCCGTCGCTGGCGAGGAAGGTGCCGGTGGCGCCGAGCTCCTCGGGCAGCACGTTGCGCTTGAGCGGCGCGTGAGCTTCATAATGCTTGAGCATCTCGCTGAAGCCGGCGATGCCGCGTGCGGCGAGCGTGTTCACGGGGCCGGCGGAGATGCAGTTCACGCGGATCTTTTTCGTGCCGAGATCGTACGCGAGATAGCGCGTGCTGGCCTCGAGCGCGGCCTTCGCGACACCCATCACGTTGTAGTGAGGCACGACTTTCACAGCGCCGTAGTAACTCATCGCCACGATGCTGCCGCCGTTGGTCATCAGCGGCGCGGCTCCGCGGGCGAGCGCGACGAGCGAGTACGCGCTCACGTCGTGGGCGACGCGGAAAGCTTCGCGGGTGGTGTTGACGAACTCGCCCTCGAGCGCGTCCTTCGGCGCGAAGGCGACGGAGTGAAGCAGGAGATCGAGCCTGCCGAACTTCTGGCCGACCTCGGCGAAGACGCGCGCGATGTCCTCGTCCTTCGTCACATCACACGGCATCAGCAGCGTGTCGGGGCCGAAGGTGCCGGCGAGTTCCTCGACATTCTCCTTGAGCCGTTCGCCCTGATACGTGAAGGCGAGCCGCGCGCCGGCCTTCGACCACGCCTGCGCGATAGCCCACGCGATGGAGCGTTTGTTGGCGACACCGAAGACGATCCCGAGTTTTCCGGCGAGTGATGACATAGTGGATCCTTGTTAAAAACCGCCGAACAATGCCGACAACGCGGCGGGCTTGGCAAGGAAAACGGTCATTTGCGGACGCGCAGCCAGATGAGCGCCGCGAAGGCGCACGCGAGCAGCGCGGCCACGGCCCACGCGCCGCTATCCGCCCGACTGGGCACGAAATGCAGCGTCGCCGCGCCGAGTGCCGGCCCGAGGCAGATGCCAAGCCCGATACCCGATTCGTGGAAGCCGCCGTGCTCGCCCTTCGCTCCACCGACGTCCATCGCGTAGAAAAGCGACGAGTAATAAATCAGTCCCGCGGCGAAGCCGAAGACGACTTGCGCCACTACCAGAAGGACGAATTGTTCACTCGTGAGCAATACGATGAATGAGATCGACAGCCCCGCGAACGCCGCGAGCAACCAGCGGAACCGGTAGTGCCAGCCCGTCCAGCGCCAGAGCAGCACGAACGCCCCGAGTCGCACGAAGAACCAGAGCGAGTTGAAGGCGCCCGCCTCGGCGGTGCTGAGATTGAGTGCGCGCGCGCGGTCGGGAATCACCGCCAGCAGCGTGTTGATGGCGATGTACGCGAATGGAATCGCCAGCCGCGCCATCGTGAGGAATGTCCTCGGCTTCACCGGTTGATGAAAAGCCGCCGCTTCGGGATGCGCTGCGGGTGTGTGCGCCGCGCCGACTTGTCCCGCGAGCGCGTGCGCCATCCGCACGCCTTTCGCGATGAAGCCGAGGATCACGAGCTGGACGGCGTAGAGCAGAATCGGCAGCCAGAAGAGGCTGCGCGCGCCGAGCGTTTCGAAGAGCACGCCGCCGGTCGCGTAAGCCACGGCCGAGCATCCGGCCCAGACGAGATTGTAGATGCCGACCTGCCGCGCGATGCCTTCGCGCGATTCGCCCTCGCTAATCAGGGCCTGGAGCGTCGGCCATGTGAAACACATCGCGACCGTCCAGAGCATCAGCACGCCGAGTTGCCCATAGAGAGCCATTCGCGGCATCGGTTCACTGTGGCCGAGTATCCACGCGCCCGCACCGAGCGCGGCGGCCATTCCGATGAAGCCGAGCAGGAGCGCAGCGTGATAGCCGCGGCGCTGGGCGAACCGTCCGCCGACCCACGAGGCCAGTGCGTACACGCCGCCGTGGACCGCGACGCAGAGCAGGCTCTCGAAGCTGCCGAAGCTGAACTGGTCGCGCAGCAGAAAGAGCAGGTAATTGAAGTAATAGGTGCAGGCGAAGGCGTTGAGACCTTCGATCACAAAGACCCATTTCTTGATGGTGCGGAACGGCATCGGCTCCCTTCGGACGCCGCGAGGGTTTGCGGGCGGCCTCGGTTTGTCGAGCGGGAAAGCGTGTGTTTGCGCTGGCGCACGCGTCCATCTCGTCTATGCTGGCGAGGACGAGATGAGATTGTTCTCCCTGTTTTTCGCCCTGCTTCTGGCTGTGCCGCTGTTCGCTGCTCAACCGAATACGGGCACGAATACGAACCGCCCGCCGGGCGCGGCTGGCGGTCTCTCGCAATCCATCGCCGCCGCGGTGGTCACGAAGCTTTTCGTCGGCGTCAGCGGTTTCACGGCGCAAGCCGAGATGCGCGTGTTGGACAAAGCGGGACGTGAACAGATGCGCACGCCGATGCAGTACGCGTGGCGCGCGGGCGCGGTGCGGATGGATGTGGACCTCGCGCAAATCCAGAGCGGGAATCAAAAGCCCGAGATGATCGCCGGTTTGCGCCGGATGGGGATGGACCGTCAATCGAGCATCATGTTGCCGGCGAGCGGCCGGTTGGTGATGGCGTATCCCACGTTGCAAGGTTTCGCTGAGTTGCCGTTGCCGAAGCAGGACGCGGCGGTGCTCGTGGAGGAATTCAAGATTGAGCGCACCGAGGTGAGCCGCGAGAAGGCCGCGGGCCGCGACTGCGTGAAGCAGCGCGTGATTCTCACCGGCGGTTCCAATCGCAAAGTGCAGGCGAACGTCTGGCTCGCACTGGACCTGAAAAACTTTCCCGTGCAAGTCGAGATCGAGGAGGGTACGCAGGTCGTGGCGTTCCGGTTCAGCGAGGTGAAGCTCGCCGCGCCGGACGAGGCGTTCTTCGCGCCGCCGGCCGGCTACACGCGGTTCCCCACGATGTCGGCGCTCGTTCAAGCGGCACAGCGGCGTTTGACGTTGGAGAAAAAATGAGCGCGGAAAATGAGCGCGGCCATTCGTCGCGCACAACCTGATTTAAAAATGAAGATTACCAATCTCAATCCGGCCGACGAAATCGGCGCCAGCAGTTGGTTCGTGGATATCGGTGGGCATCGCCTGCTGATGGACGCGGGCACGCACCCGAAACGCGACGGCCTCTCGAGCCTGCCGCTCTACGACATCGTGAAAAAGGAGGAGGTGGAGGCGGTTGTTCTCAGCCATTGCCACCACGACCACGTCGGCTCGCTGCCGGTCGCGCTGCGCCATTTCCCGAAGGCGCACGTGCTGATGACCGAGTTGAGCTACTTCCTCCTCGAGCGCGTGCTGCACAATTCCGTGAACGTGATGAACCGCCAGCGCGAGGAGCTCGGCATCCGCGAATACCCACTCTTCACGCACGACGAGGTGGACGAGATCGCCCCACTTTTCCAAGGCTTCCGTTACAACCGCGAGATTGCGTGGGCCTCATTCCAGAAAGTCCGTGCCGGCAAGCCCTCGCCCACGCTCGAGTTCCTCGATGCCGGCCACACGCTCGGCTCCGCGGGCGTGATGGTGCGCGCGCCGCGCGAGACGCTTTTCTTCACCGGCGACGTTTGTTTCCACGACCAGACGCTGCTGAAATCCGCGCGGTTCGAAGACGTGCAGGCCGACGTGCTGATCATGGAGTCCACGCGCGGCGCGCGCGCGACGCCGAAAGGTTTTACGCGCGCGAGCGAAGTGGAACGCCTCATCAAGTCTATCACCCGCGTTCAGCGGCGCAAAGGCTCCGTGCTCATCCCCACCTTCGCGCTCGGCCGCACGCAGGAAGTCCTCGCCATGCTCGCCCTTGCCATGCGCGACGGGCGGATTCCGCGCCAGCCGATTTACATTGGCGGACTCGGCCGCGTTTTCACCGAGATTTATGACCTGCAGGCGCACCGCACCCCGCGCCAGCACAGCGGATTGAAACTGACCGAAGCACTCGAGTTGGAAGTGCTCGAGAAAGGTCAGGCCGAGAAGATACGGCTCAGCGGCGGCAAGATTTTTGTCATTACCGCCGGCATGATGAGCGAGAACACTGCCGCGCACGACCTCGCCGTCCGCATGGCAGGCGACAAAAACCACGCCGTTTTCTTCGCCGGTTACGCTGACGCCTCGACGCCGGGTGGACGATTCAAAGCCTCGAAGATCAACGAACCGTTCATCTTCAGCGCGGCCGCTGGTGAAGTGGTTCGCCGCTGCGAGATGGATGATTTCGACCTCTCCGCCCACGCGAGCCGGGAAGACCTGCTCGATTTCGTCGGCGAAGTTGATCCGCGCGCCGTGCTGCTCGGTCACGGCGATCCGGCAGCGCGCACGTGGTTCCAGCAACAGATTGGCATCCGCTGGCCGAAGATCAAAGTCATCCAGCCCAAGCCGGGCGAAAGCGTGACGGTTTGATACACTGACGCGCAGCCGCGCCGGCCGTCACGCGGGCAGCGCGAGATACTGCTTGGCGTTGGCGTGGCAGATGTTGCGGATCATCGGGCCGATGAGCGCGTCGTCGTCGGGAAGTTCGCCGTTCTCCACGTCGCGCCCGAGTAGGTTGCAAAGTGTGCGGCGGAAATATTCGTGGCGCGGGAACGACATGAAGGAGCGCGAGTCGGTGACCATGCCGACGAAGCGCGAGAGCAGGCCGAGGTTCGAGAGCGCGTTGAGCTGCCACTCCATCCCTTCCTTCTGATCGAGAAACCACCAACCGGCCCCGAGTTGAATCTTGCCGGGGATGGTGCCGTCCTGAAAATTGCCGGTCATCGCGGCGAAGGCGTAGTTGTCCGCGGGGTTGTTGTTGTAAAGGATGGTCTTCGGTAGCGCGTTCTCCGTGTCGAGCCGATCGAGGAAAGCGGAGAGCGGCTGCGCCTGCGGTAAATCGGCGATGGAATCGAAGCCGGTGTCGGGCCCGAGCGTGCGCAGCAGGCGCGTGTTGTTGTTGCGCAGCGGGCCGAGGTGGAGCTGCATCGTCCAGCCTTTTTCCGCGTAAAGTCGGCCGACGAAAAGCATGATGAAGGATGCAAACTGCCGGTGCGCCGCGGGAGTCGCAGCGGTGCCGAGGCGTGCGGAGTTGAAGATTTCCGTAGCGGTCTTCTCGGTGCAGAAATCGGCGTAAGCTTGCTCGAGGCCGTGATCGGAAAGACGGCAGCCGTTCGCGTGAAAGTATTCGACGCGGCGGCGAAGGGCGTCGAGGAAACCAGCGAGATTGCAGATATCCACGTTGCTCGCGGCGGCGAGTTGGTTGACCCAGCGATTGAAATTCTCCGGTTGATGCACGGCGAGCGCTTTGTCCGGTCGGAACGCAGGCAACACGCGCGTGGCGAGGTCGGAAGCAGCGATGGCTTTGTGATGGCGTAGATCGTCGGTCGGATCGTCGGTCGTGCAAAGCGCGGTGACTCGAAACTTTTTCAGGATGCCGTGCGTCGCGAACTCCGGCGTGGCGAGCTGGCGGCTGGCCTCTTCCCAAATGCGCGCAGCGCTCGATTCATTCAGCAGTTCATCAATGCCGAAGCAGCGCTTCAGCTCGAGGTGCGTCCAGTGGAAGAGGGGGTTGCGCAGCGTGTGCGGCACGGTGGCGGCCCACGCCTGAAACTTCTCGAGCGGCGCAGCGTCACCAGTGATGAGGCGCTCAGGCACGCCGTTCGCGCGCATCGCACGCCACTTGTAATGATCGCCCTCGAGCCAGATTTCGAAGAGGTTTTTGAACTGGCGGTTCCCGGCGATGTCCTGCGGCGGAAGATGATTGTGATAATCGAGAATCGGCTCCGGCGCGGCGAACGTGTGATAGAGCCTGCGCGCGGTCTTCGTGCTGAGCAGAAAATCGTCGTGGATGAAGGACATAACGAGGCGCGCTGGATTAGCCGATGAACAGGGGCTTGAGGTGACGATCGTAAAGATTCTCTGTCACATTTTTCGCGACGATGACTTCGTTGGCTTTCAAGAGATCCGTGTAACGCGCGCCGGCTTTCGCCGCGAGTTTGAAGGAGACGTGCAAGAGTTGGCGGATGTGAGCGTTGAAACCGGGATGGCCGGGGATGTGGCGAATCGCGCTGGCGAGCTGCGGACCCGTCCACGTGTTCACGACGTCGGCGCTCGGGAGTTGCGCGCGGTCGATGTCGATGACGCTGGCGTAAGGCGCGCAGAGCTCGTCCACGTGCGCGAGGGCGTAGGCGTAAATCTCCTTTGCGAGCGCGAGGCCGTCGCCGCCGGCTTCGGAAAGGCCGACGAGTTCTTCGAGCCACGTCGTGCCCGCGGTCTTGAGGTGGACGCCCGCGCCGGTGCGCTGGAGCGCGCGGCGAATGATGGGGTAGAGGCTGAACTTGTCGCTGCCGCTGTGGACGCTGAGTTTCAAATTCGCGGGCAAGCCGTAGCGCGCGATGGCGTGAGCGATGACGGCGAGGTCGTCGTTGAACTCGCGTTCGAACTGCGCGAGGTCGCCAACGTAGTCCACGCCCTTGTTGAAACGGCCGGTGAACTTCGGCGCGAGGGTCTGCGCGCGAACCTTTTCGTCCGCGAGCGCGGCGAGGATGATGAGTAGCTCGGGCGGCGTTTGCGGCGCGTCGGTCTCATCCATCGAGACTTCGGCAATGATGTTGTCTTCGCCCTTTTGCTCGATGATGTGGCGGTAGATTTTTCCGGCGTCCTGCACGGCGAGGAGATATTTTCCGGCGACGCGTTCGACATCGGCGAGCGTCGTGGTGAATGGTGCGCTGACGCCCGCGATGGTCACGGTGCCGACGAGTTCGGGATGGCGCGCGACGAAGGCGGCGAGGTCGGCTGCTGCAGCGGGTTTGCCGATGCTGTCGGCGACATCGATGGTGAAAAAATCCGAGCAGGCGAGAAA
>CAMASG010000065.1 GCA_945860945.1 Akkermansia muciniphila | reverse complement strand
TTCGACGAGGTGTTCGTCCAGTACGGCCGGTCGCTCAAGCCGGGCTTGATCCTCGCGCAATGGAATCACCTCGGCAACTTCAGCCAGATCAGCGGCGACGAACGCTGCATGCTCCCGGGCGAGCTGTGGGCCAAGGACGAGGATTATCTCTGGTACAGCACCGGCGGCGCGGCCTGCTACACGGATCTGCCTGCGGGTTATCTGGGCGAAGGCACGTTGCAATCGCGCTACCTGCGCGGCGCCTCGGGCAACAAGCCCTTCACGCTGGGCAAGTACGAGAACACACGCGTCCGTGTGGCGATTTCCGAGTTGGCGGCGAATGGCGGCGCGCCGATGGGGTTTTACACCCGGTTCACCGAGCCGCTCGCTCGCGCCGAAATTGTGCGCTACTACCAGTTCATCCGCAAACACGCGGCGATCTTCCGCCACAACCGCTCGCACGCGGAGGCGTTGCTGGTGTATCCGCGCGCGAAGGTCCACACCGGCGACGTGGCCTCCGTCACCAAGTTCCGCGACATGGGCGACACGTTGCTCAACCAGCACGTGCTCTTTGATGTGTTGCCCGATGACTTGGCCACGCCGGAACGGCTCGCCGGCTACGGCAAAGTCTATCGCGTGGACGACCCCGCCGCGCCGGTCTTGGCAGCGGCGCGCAGCACGTTTGTGCTGCCCACCACGGTGCGCGTGTCCGTCAGCCAACCCGCCGAAGGCGCGGCGTTGCATCTGCATCTGGTTAATTACAACCGCATCGAGCCTGAGAAAAAGAAAAGCGCGGGCGGCGGCATCAAGGACGAGAAGCCCATCGCGGTGAAATCCGGGAAGGCCACCCTGCAATTGCCCGCGCGCCAGCAGGTGAAACGTGTCCGGTTTTACACACCTGAAATTCTCGATGCGACCGACCTCAAAAGCCAGAGCGCTGATGGACGCGTGACCTTCGACATCCCAGAGTTCCTCGTGTACGGCGTGGTGGCGCTGGAATTGGTACCCAAACCTTGATGGGCTGACGGCTACTTTGCCCCCTGCGGCTTGACGATGGGGCGCGTCGCCGGCGGGGACTGGATGGCATTGCTGCCCAGCGCCGTGATTATGCCAATGAGTTGTTTCAACGTTGGCAGAAAATCTAGCTACGGATGCAGATCGCGAGCGCCCTTCTTCAGCCCGAAGAGCTGCTTCACCTCGGCTGAGGTCATCAACCACCGATTGTCCCGCCTCTTGGCTTGCTCCAGTGTGGGGAAGACTTTCCGGATTCATTTAGCGTCCCGATAGAAAACCAATGTGAAGGCGTCATACCCATCCCGAGGCGCGGGACGTAAGCCTTGGGCGTTTTGCTGGAGGTGGAACTGGCAGCGTTGCCAGGGGACGGCGCCAAAGACGGCCTGGCGCGCAGCAGCCATGCCGGGGTGGTCGTCGCTGACGATGAAGGTGACGCTTGCACAGGCCGCGCTGGTTCCGCCCCTCCAACCCTCGGTTACGTTCTTAAAACGAATCGTTTTTTTCGGACAATCATAGGTTTCTTCGGTAAAACGTTTGGTTTCGTTCGTGCAACCGAGGGTTGTGTCCATGCGACCTTTGGTTGGGCGCGCGCGACCAAGGGTTTCGTCGACGCAACCTATGGTTTTGAACGCGAAACCGGTGGTGCCCGACTCAAATCCGGTCTTAAATCGGTTTCACAATCCGTTCCCAACGCCTTCCGAGCAGAAAAAAACGCTGAAAAAAGCCGTTTTCATTGGCGTTTTCACACCTCTAAAAAATCTTCCTCTTTTTTAGAAATATCCGCCTCCAATTCGCATAATAAAATGGACGACCACTCAGGCCTTGATCGCGGTAATGGAGGGATTGCCAACGCGAATCCCCGATCCCAAAGGCCGAGAAGAAATCCACTTAAAAACAACATTATGAACCTAAACAACAAAGCCATCCAACGGGCAGAGCTCATAAACGAGGCTCTGCTGAACACACAAACCACGGGCACCGCCTTCGGCGGTGTCACCTACGCCGAATTCAGCTCCGGCATCGCCCCCTCGTTTGAAAAACGAGTGGCTTACGACCAATCGCAAATGACGTCCGAGGGACTCCGTCAGGAGATCGAAAACGCCGACATCACCACCGCCGAATATGTGGTGCTGTATCGCGATGGCATCCGCAGCCATCCCGCCCACGGCCCGAACAGCCCGCTCTATGTGCAATGCGGCTACGTGGCGGACAACCAAAAGCGCAGCGGCCTCACCCGCCGTGCGGCAGACGACCCCGCGCCCACAGGCGTGATGAACTAAAGGCATTTCCCTTAGTTAACAAACCTCAAGCGGCCAGAGCCACGCTCTGCGCCGCTCTTTTTTATGAGAGAGGCTGGACGGCTTCGCTCGGCATCGCGTAAGGCGACAAGGCGGCGACGATCTCAGGCGGTAACCGTTTCGGTTTCTCTTCGAGCGTGGTGCAGACGTGGCGGGTGCTTCCCGTGAGCAGCAACGTCTCGCCGCGCAGTACGCGATAGGCGAAATCGAGGCGCACGCGTCCCAGTTCCGTGAGCCGGACTTCGATCACCAACTCGTCGTCGTAGCGCGCCGGTGCTTTGTATTCCATATGGCACTCGATGACGGGGAAGATTGTCCCAGCCTCCTGCAGCTTCAGCAGCGGCACGCCCGCCGCGCGAAAGAGTTCGCCCCGAGCGGCCTCGAGCAAATCGAGATAGCGCGCGTAGTAGATGTGGTTGCCCACGGTGCACTCGGCGTAAGTCACGCGGTGATGGTGGCGAAAAGGGCGGGAAGGTGCGTCCGACATCGCCGCAGCGTAAGTGGCGCGCGCCCCTTTGCCAACCGCGAACACAACGCCGTTGCGCCACACGCGAAAGGGTTCTACCCTGCGTCGTATGGACTGGCAACAGGCAGCGGCCTTGGCCATCGTGGCGTTGACGGCGGGGGCTTTCCTCTGGCCCGTCGTGCGTCCGCGCAAGGTCACGTTTCAGTCGAAGAGCGGCTGCGGCTGCACGCCCACCTCGGCGGCGAAGGGCAGCATCGTCATCACCGGCCGCAAGGGCGAGCGCCCCACCGTCCATGTGAAGATGCCATGAGCCGCGCGCCGTTCCTCCTCGTTTTTCTCTGTGTCGTCTTCGTTGCTGCGGCCGATCCGGTCACCGATCCCGCTGAACAAATCGCTTTGGGCCGCGCGTTGGCCTCGGACTTGCGCACTTTGCAACCGCGCGAAAGCGTGACGAATAGCGCCGCGCTGCGGATGCGCGATGCCAAAGGCCGCCGCAGCGAATTGCGCGTGGAGTTCCGCACGCTCGTCAGCGCCACCAACTGGTCGAGTTGGTATATCGCCAGCGGCACCAACGGCCACATCGCCACGCTCGCCGTGCACAACGCCGCCAATCAGCCGAGCCGCTATCTCGTCCGCACCGGCGCGGATGAATCCAAACCGCTCGCGGCCATCACCGGCAATGACACGATGCGCCCTTTCGCCGGCTCGGATTATTGGCTTGCCGATCTCGGTCTCGCTTTTTTCAACTGGCCCGAGCAACGCGTCCTTCGCAAGGAACTGCGCAGCGGCGAGGCCTGTCGCGTGCTGGAGAGCGTCAATCCGAATCCCGCGCCCGGCGCATACCGCCGCGTCGTGACGTGGATTGACAACGACACGCTCGGGATCGTCCACGCCGACGCGTATGATTCCGACAACAAGCTGCTCAAGGAATTCGCGCCGAAGAAATTCAGGAAGGTGAAAGGCCAGTGGCAACTCGAGGAGATGGAGATCCGCAACGAGCAGACCGACACGCGCACCACAATCATCTTCGATCTGCAGCCGCTGAAGTCCGAACCCTCCCCGACGCCCGTGTCCCCTGCCCCTTCGGCGAAACCGCAATGAAGCGTGCGGCTGAGATCGCGCTGCTGGTCGTGATCTGGCTCGCCATCGCCGCTATCGGCGCGTGGCTCTTCAACCGCTGGCGCAAGCGCAGCATTGACGATTCCAACGGCCCTCCCGAGAAACTCGCCATCACCGGCCTGATGGTGTTGCTCGCGTGGGCGGGCCTCAGTCTCGGGCCGTTCGCGCCGTTCGTCATCGTCTTTTGCGCGGTGATTCTTTCGTTGACGTGGACGGGCGACATCTCCGATTTCATCAGCGGCAAATTCCTCGGTCTCACTCACGGCGGCGGCGACCATACCCCGACCCCGCACTACTCGCTCGCCGAAGGCAAACGCGCGCGCGGCCGCACCGACGAGGCGATTGCTGAAGTGCTGGCCCAACTCGCGCAGTTCCCGGACGATTTTAAAGGCTTGATGCTGCTCGCCACCATCCACGCCGAGGACCGTCGCGATCTCGCCACCGCGCAGGAGATCATCCACGACCTTCTTCCACGGCTCGATCGCACGACGAACACCATCGCCATCGCGCTGAACACGCTGGCCGATTGGCAGATGAAATATGCGAAGGACAACGCTGCCGCCGCCGCGTCACTGCGCGGCATCATCGAGCGCTGCCCGGATTCACTCGCCGCATTCCGCGCGGCGCAACGGCTCGCGCGCCTCGACCCCGCCGCCGATCCGGATGAGACCGCGGACACCGGCGTGTTTCTTTCGGATTGCCTCAAGCAGCTCGCGCGGCATCCGCTCGACAACGCGACGCGCCAACAGCTCGCCCGCGCTTATTACGAGCGCCACCACGATCTCGAGGCGGCGCAGACGGAGCTGGAGAAGCTCATCCACGCGCCGCATCAATCCGCGAAAGACGTCGCGCGCTGGATGCAGTGGCTCGCGGATTGGCAATTGCGCGAAGGTAATGAGAACGCGTCCCGTGCAACGCTGGAGGAGATCAAAGCCATGTTCCCCAACACGGCGCAGGCCGATGAGGCGCAGATGAAACTAACGCGGCGCGGTCACCGCGAGCGGGCTTGACGGTCCTTCGCTCCTTCAATCGGGAAAAGAAAAAGGCGCCGAAGTGATCGGCGCCTTCGCGGAGTTGCCGTAAATTATTTCAGGTTCAACGCGATCTGCTTGTCGATGTCAGAGGCGGTGACGAGGTCGGAATCGCGCCACTTGGTGCGGACCTGCACGGTGACCTGCGAAATGTTGTCGCCGACCTTCTCGATCTTCACCCAGACGTAGCGCGTGTCGACACGGGCGCTGATCACGCCGGAAAGCGTGTTCTCGCTGGTGATCACGCCGTTGTGCGCGAGCGTTTTTTTGACCGCATCAATCACCACCTGCGGAGCGCGCTCGTAGCGGCTCACGATCTGGTCGGTGACGAACGGCATCGCCGTCTTGAGCTCACCGTCGAGCGTGGTGACGCAGCCGGAGAGAAACACGGCGAGCAGTGTGGACGCGAGGAGGGTTGGCAGCTTCCAATTCATAGCGCGTGATGCAATCAAAACGGGCGCGGTCATTCAAGCCTGAACTCAAGGCAGCAACCGAAAGGCGGTGACACTGCAGATGAGGCCGATGGTGCCCATCGTCACCATGCAGACGTAAAACGCGCGCTTCATCTTCTCTTCGGAGAGCACGAGCGAGACGGCGCCCAGCACAAGCGAGAGCTGCAGGAAGAGCGTACCGAGGTCGAAACGGTCGCCGGCGTCGTTGAGCTTGGCCACCTCGGCCTCCCATTCCTTAGCGCCCTTCACCTGCCCCATCTTGCCATCCATGTCCTGCGCCCACTCCTTCTCACCAACCGTCTTGGAGCCGAGCATGATCTCCTTCATCTCCTTTTTGTAACGAAGAATGTCCTTGTCGAGCTTCTCGGTCATCTTCTTCATCGCCTCAGCGGCCTCAGGTTTCACCGCGCCGCCCTCGACCAGAGTGCTCACCATATCCTTCTGCCCCTCAAGCAGATTGCGTTTGATGCTCTTGGATTGATACCACGCCAGCGCGGTCGCTTTCTCGTTCCCGCCCTTCAACTCATCCTCGCCATACTTACCGGCGGCCAGATCATTGAGCGCCAGCACTGCGGCGAAAATGGCGAGCGTCAAGCCGCTCATCAACTCGAAACGATTACTCTTCTTCTCGCCGCTGCCGTGGGTTTGCTCAGGTTTATTATCGCTCATAAAAGTGTTCTTGATTGGAATACGTGGCGAATGGTTACACCAACGGGCGACTCTTTATGCTGGGCGACTCGACGGGGTCAAGCCTTTCCTAGTGACGTTACAGCGAACCGCGAGCGGATCGTACCAGAAGGCGGATCAGGCGCTCATCTTTTCGGAGTCCAACCCGTTCGCCAGACACCAGTCGCGATAGGCGAACGGCGAAATCTCGCTCGGCTTGATCTCGCTGCGGCCGCCCCAGAAAACATTCGTGTAAGAAATCTCCATGCCAGCCTCGCGCAAATGCGCGTCAATCGCCGCCTTGTGCGCCAGCACCGCAGTTTTCTCCGTGCCGTGCGCCACGCCCATGACATTCACGTCGCGGAATTCCGGCCCGCCTTCGCGCCAGTAGGCGTGGGTCATGATGTGGTGCCGGCCCACCTCGCGGCCCGCCTCGATCTCCCGACCGACCGGCACGGCCCAGTGGAAAAGCGCGTTGTAACGCGTGACCTGCTCACCAGTGGAAAGCTGCTTCACGTGTTCAAGAAAAGTCGAGAAACGCCCGATGATCCGCCGGCGGTTCATCGTCTCGGCGACTTCAAAGAATGTTTCGATGGGCACACCGGCTTCCTTCGCGCGCGCTTCCCACAAGTTCGGCGTCAGTTCATCCACCTCGAATTCGCGTTTCAACGCCACGAGCACGCGCCACTCGAGATCGTTCAGCGTGACAATGCTCACCTCCTGCACCTCGGCGGGCGCATCAGCGCGGCTGCCGGGCTCCATTCCTTTGCGACGCACGTGGCCGACGCCGAGCGCGAAGAGCCGCTTCGCCGGCAGCAGCACGAACTTCCGCGCACCCGTCTTCGCGGCGAGGAACTCGCAATGTTTCGTCAGCGAAAAACCCTGCGGCACCTTGAGCGTCGTCCAAAGTTTGTAAGTGGAGCCCGGCGAAGCCGCATCGGTCGAGCGCGTGACGACGTGGCCGGAGAACGGATCCTTCTGGAACATGTAATCGAAGGCCGCGTCCAACTGTTCCTGCGACACTTCCCACGCCACCAGCGCGCCTTGCGCGAGGTTCGTGGCGAGCAGCGTCTGGCGTACGCGGCGGATCGTGCCCGCGCGCAGCATCGCTTGAATGCGCTCGATCACCATCGGCAGTTCGACGCCGGAGAGTCGCGCAATCTCCTGCAACGGCTCGCGCTGGAAGCCCTGCACGCGATCCTCCGACACAGCGAGGATCTGCGCGTTGATGGGGTCGGCAATCTGGACGGGAATGGATGTGACACTCATAACTTCAACTCAAAATCGTTTGATTGTGCGCGCAGACAAACCGCGAACGCCAACCTTTTTTAGGGTGAACCTCACCCGAATTTGCACGCGCATTTCGCTGACCTAAAATTACATCGATGGCGTTCAACGTGGCGGCAGTCCCATCGCGCGGCGCAGATGCGGCTCGAGCCCGCGCGCGATGAAATAAAACCCGAGCGAGTTGCAGTGGCGCCCGTCCACAAGCCCGCCCGCTTGATCCTTCCACAGCAAATCGAAGCCATCCACGTAGGCGATGAAGAGGTCGCCCGCCTTCTGTCGTTGCTCGACGAAGTCGCGCGCGATCTTCCGCTTCTCCATCTGCTCCTTCGCGAACCCCATCTCCAGCGCCTCGCCCGTGTTGTAAAACGGACCGGGGATGATGATCGGCGCCTTCGGATGTTTCTTGCGCAGCACATCCACAAACCCCGGCAACGTCGCCTGAAATTGCGACGCGGTCGGGTTCGCCCAGTAATCGAGCACGTAACAAGCCGAATCGATTTCGGTCATCACCACCGCCACCGACGTGTCGCCAAGCCCGCTGCCGCTGAAGCCGAGGTTCACGAAATCGCTATCCGTCCAACGTCCGAGAATGGCGGGGAAACTCATGCCGGGATTCGAGGCGCAGCCGCCCTGCGTGATGCTCGAGCCGTAATAAACCACCGGCTTCTTCACCGCGAACGGCTTGGGCAATTCGAGCCGCGCCTTCGGATCGAGGGTGATTTCCTCGATGGTCACGCCTTTGTAAAGCGGCAGATAAATCGTGATGTCGCGCAGCGCGTTGCTCTTGCCCACCGTCCATTCCTTCACGATGCGGCCGTCTTTGTCCGGCGCGGCGCTGCCGAGAAAATCTTCGCCCACGTAAATGTCGAACCCGCTCTGACCGATGCTCGTCATGTGCGGCATCGATGTCGTGTCCGGATTTTTGGCGACGATGCCGATGGTCAGCGCATCGGTGCGGAACCGCAGTCGCCCACCCGAGGGGTGTTGCGCCAGCGACCAAACCGCTGCGCGAAACGTGTCTTTCGACCGCGCGGGCAAACGGCGCAAAACAGGCTTGTCCTGCTCGAACCACGGCAGACCATTCACGCCAATGCGCGCGTCGGGGAACTTGATGCGCTGACGCGTGGGCGCCTCGGCGGCGGCGGCCTCGACGTCACAGACAGCGGACGCAACAAACGCCACGGCGCACAGTATTCGTATCGTGCCGCGGAGCCGTTGAAATGGTTTCTTCATCTTCCGGAAATGCTGTTCACAAAAACCGCTCAGCCGCGGCGTCGGCGAAACGAAGGCCGCGCTCAGTGAGTTGAAATCGTTCTTCCGTGCGCTGACCCCAGCCCTGCTCGACAAGCCACTCCATCTCGCGCGGCCACTCCGCGCGCAAATCAAAACCGGTCGCCTCCTGAAAGACTGCGAACGGCCAACCCGCATTCATCCGCAGACCAAACGCCGCCATCTCACCCGCGCGCCGGCGCGGCGGCAGTTCCTCGCGCGATTCAGCGGCGCGCACGCCCTTCTCCATCTGCTCGCAATAGAGCTGCGTGTTCGCCCAATTCCGCGTCCGCACGCCGCCGATGTAGCCCGTGGCGCTGGGGCCGAGACCGTGATACGCGCCGCCGCGCCAGTAGTTCAGATTGTGCCGGCAAGCGCGCGAGGGAATCTGCAACTCCGGCTTCTCGATGCCGGCTTCGTCCTTCGCGAAGTTCGCCACTTCATACTGGCGATAACCATTTTCGCCAGCGAACGAAACCAATTCGTCGTACATCGTGCAGGCCAAATCTTCGTTCACATCGAATTCGCCAGCCTGCAACTGGTGATAGAGCGGCGTGTCCTCCTCGTAAATCACCTCGTAACTGGAGAGATGCTCGCTGCCGAGCGCGGCCGCTTCGCGCAGCGTCGCGTGCCACACCTCCATCGTCTGGCGCGGGATGGCGAACATGAGATCGATGTTGATGTTGTCGAAGCCGGCGGTGCGGAGGATGTCGAACGACTTGAAAACCTGCTCGCGCGAATGGATGCGCCCGAGCTTCTCCAGCAGGCGTTCATCGAGCGATTGCACGCCCATCGAGATGCGGTTCACGCCGTGGTCGCGGAGCATCTTCGCTTTGTCCAGCGAGACGGTCGCGGGATTACATTCCACCGTCCACTCGGACGCGCCGAGCAGATTCAGGCGCTCCATCGCTTTGAGCACGATTTCCCACTGGCGCAGATTTAACAGTGAAGGCGTGCCGCCGCCAAAGAAAATGGTGCGCGGTTTTAAATCGGGCGCGACGAGTTCCAGTTCGCGCACGAGCGCGGCCACGTAGCGGTTCACCACTTCGCCGGACGGCGGCGCGGAGTAGAACGCGCAATACTCGCACTTGTGCGCGCAAAACGGCACGTGGACGTAGAGACTGCGCACGGATAGCGAGGACCCATTCGACATGGGAGAACAGTAGCCGACACGGGGTCGGCAGGGAAAGGGACTTTGCGCGGCGTGCCGCGGAAAGTTACTGCTTGGCGCGCTGGACGTTCAGGGCTTTGACGCCCTTATCGCCATCAGAGAGGTCGAAGTTCACTTCTTCGCCTTCATCCAGGGACTTGTAACCATCGCCTTGGATGGCGGTATGGTGCACGAACACATCGGCGCCGCCATCTTGGGAGATGAAGCCGAAGCCCTTCTTATTGTCGAACCACTTCACTTTTCCGGTTGCCATAATTTACTTCCAGTCTTGGTTCGCTCCAAACAAAAAAGACCCCTTCGCAGGGCCTGCTTGGGCAAGCGAACCGGTTGCTTTACAACGGGGTGAATAAGCGATGGCTCTCGAAGCGTCAAGCCTCGTTTATCCACAATCCCACCCCGCCCAATCCGCGCGTGCGTTTCATTGTTCGTTTCTTCGCTCGTTCAAACGCCGCGTCACCTGACTTTCACGAAATGACGCTTGCGCTGACTGGCCTCACTTTCTAGCCTCAGCTGTCACTCATACTATGAATGCATCATCCCGCATCTTTATCATCGCGACCGCGATTTTCTCCGCCACCTTCCACGCGCAAGCTGCGCCCGAGCTTTTCGAGGTCGGCCCGCATAATAAAGAGCAGTTGCCAAAAGGCAAAGAAGCCGACGGCATCATCGGCGATTTCGTGCTGCGCAACGACCGCGTCGAGGCGGTGATCTCCGGCAATCTTCCGTTGCGCCGGCCGAACATGAGTAATTTCTACGGCGCGACCGGCATGACGCCCGGCTGCCTGTATGACCTCACCCTCCGCGGCGCGGCGAATGACCAACTCACCATCTTCGCTCCGAGCGGCCAGCAGGGATTCGTCTCGCACGTCCGCATCGTGAAGGATGGCCGCGATGGCGAGGCCGTCATCGAGACCATGACCAGCGGCGTGAACAGCACGAACCGCCTCTACAAACGCCACGAGTATCATCTGCGCGATGGCTGGTCCGGCATCTTGGTTGTGACAACTCTTCGCAACGACGGCAAAGCGCCGCTCCTCGGCAGCGTGGACGACCGCGTCGCCACGTTCACCCGCACCGGCACCGCGCTCGGCATCAATTGGGCTGACGCCGTGGATCCGGCGGACAAAGCGGGCTACGCGTGGGGTTGGGTGGAAGAAGGCAGCCTCAAGTCGCCGCCGAAGGAATTGAGCCTGAAACCGGGCGAGGAGATTTCGTTCGCACGTTTTCTCGCGGTCGGCCGTTCGCCCGCCGAAGCGGTCGGCATCGTGGCAGCACGACGCAGCGCGACCGGCACGGTGTCGGGACAAATCAAGGAAGCCAGCGGCGCAGGCATTACGACGGGGCGCGTGGAAATCGAGTTCGACGGGAAGAAGCTCGCCGCGTATCCCGATGCGAACGGGAAGTTCGCCTTCTCACTTCCGCCCGGAAATTACGAAGCAGAGATTGCGGACATCGGGCGCGAACCGTTGAAGAAATCCCTCGTCATCGAAGCCGGCAAAACGCTGGTGCTCGACGCGACGCTCCCGGCGTCCGCAGCAGTCGAACTCGACATCCGCGACGACAAAGGCCGCACCCTTCCCTGTAAAGCGCAGTTCATCGGCATCAACGGAACGAAATCTCCGAGCCTCGGGCCGAACAACCGCGCGCACGGTTGCCTCGACCAATATCATTCCGCGCGCGGGCAGTTCCGCGTGGCGTTGCCGGCCGGCCAGTATAGCGTCGTCGTCACGCGCGGAATCGAGTTCAGCCATCTTTCGCAGAACGTCACCATCGCTCCGGGGCAATCCGTGAAAGTCGCCGGCGTGCTGCGGCGGCAAGTGGATTCGCGCGGCTGGGTGAGCGCGGATTTTCACAACCACTCTACGCCGAGCGGCGACAACACGTGCGGCACCGATGACCGCGTGATTAACCTCGCCGCCGAGCACATCGAGTTCGCGCCCACCACGGAGCACAACCGCCTTTACGATTGGGCGCCGCACATCGCGCGGCTCGGCCTCACCAACGAGGTCAGCACCATCGGCGGCCTCGAACTCACCGGCCAAGGCACGCATTTCAACGCCTTCCCCTTCACGCCGGCGCCGCTCACTCAGGATGGCGGCGCGCCGGTTTGGAGCAAGGACCCGCGGCTGAACGCGGTCCTCCTGCGTGACTGGCAGGGCGTCGAGCCGAACCGCTGGATACAAATGAACCATCCGGATTTGACGGAAGTGTTCTTCGATCGCGACGGCGACGGCAGACTCGACGGCGGTTACTTCGGCATTGGTTCACTAGTGGACGGTTTCGAAACGCAGAACGGAATGACGACGGCCATTCTCAGCGACGCGCCGTTCCGCATCACCAAAGACACGCGCACGGGCAAAGAGCGTCCGTTTGAGGTTCGCGAATTCATCTGGCTGCAGTTGCTCAATCGCGGCGTGCGGCAGTGGGCCACGGCCGTTTCCGACGCGCACACGGTGCACGGAAATGGCGTCGGCGGCTGGCGCATGTATCTGCCGAGCGCGAGCGATGAGCCGAGCAAAATCGACTGGCGCGAGATGAGCCGCCACGCGCGCGCGGGGCGCAGCTTCCTCACGACGGGACCGTTCCTCGAAGTCCGAACGGAGGATGGCGTTCAGCCCGGCGGCCTCGCGCGCGCCACCGGCTCGGTCAAACTTCACGTGAAGGTTCAGTGCGCGGACTGGATCGACATCGATCGCGTGCAGGTGCTCGTCAACGGCCGCCAACCGAAGGAGCTGAACTTCACGCGCGCGAGTCATCCGCAGTTCTTCCAAGACGGCGTTGTGAAATTCGACCGCGCACTCAGCGTGCCGCTCACCGAGGACGCGCATCTGATTGTCGTGGCGATGGGCGAGAACTTCACACTCGCCACCGGTTACGGTTCCAGCGAGCAGGCGCGGCTGCGCCCGTGCGCGTATCACAACCCGATCTTCGTGGACACGGACGGCGATGGTTTCCGCGCCAACGGCGACACACTCGGCCATCCCCTGCCCGTGAAGAAAATCAGTCTGGACGACCTCCGCCGTCTCGAAGAGATTCAGCCGAAGAAAACAACAACGCCCGCCAAGAAAGCCGCCAAGAAATGAACACATTCAATCGCCGTCAATTCGCCAAAACCGCCGCGTTCGCCGTGGCCGCGCCGTTCATCCTGCCCGCCCACGTCTGGGCCAACGCGCCGAGCAAACGTCTCAATATCGGCTTCATCGGCATGGGCAAGATGGCCGACGGCCACCTCGGCGGCTTCCTCGGCTACGACGACGTGCAGGTGCTCGCCATCGCCGAGGTCGCGAAAATCCGACGCGATCACGGCATCGAGCGAGTTCACAAAGCGTACGCAAAACAGCGCGAATCGGGCGCGTACAAAGGCTGCGACGGCTACAACGACTTCCGCCAGTTGCTCGCGCGGAAGGACATTGATGCCGTTGTCATCGGTACGCCGGACCACTGGCACACCATCCCCGCGGTGCTCGCCGCGCAGGCGAAAAAGGACATTTACTGCGAGAAACCGCTCACCGTGACCGTGGCCGAGGCGCGTGCAGTCGTGAACGCGGCGCGCGTGAACAACGTCGTCTTCCAGACCGGCAGCCAGCAGCGCACCGAGTTCGGCGGGAAGTTCCGCACCGCGGTTGAACTCGTCCGCAATGGACGACTCGGCAAAATCAAGACCGTGCGCGTCGGCGTCGGCGGTCCCTCCAAGCCGTGCGATTTGCCCGAGCAACCGGTGCCGGAAGGGATTGATTGGAACCTCTGGCTCGGGCCTGCGCCGGAGCGCCCCTTCAACGACGTGCTGTGCCCGAAGGATGTCCACAAACATTTCCCGCAATGGCGCGCCTACCGCGAGTATGCCGGCGGCGGCCTCTCCGACATGGGCGCGCACCACTTCGATATCGCGCAGTGGGCGCTCGGCATGGATGAAAACGGTCCGGTGGAAATCCTTCCGCCCGCCGATCCGGCGGCGATGAGCGGCCTCGTTTTCAAATACGCCAACGGCGTGGAAGTGATCCACGGCGGGCCGAGCGGCTGCACCTTTGAAGGCACCGATGGGACGCTTTACGTGGACCGCAACAAGATCGAGAGCAACCCGCCGAGCATCCTGACAGAGCCGCTCGGGGCGAAGGCGTTCAAGCTGCCCGACATCGGCCCCAGCCACAAACGCAACTGGCTCGACTGCATCAAGAGCCGGCAGAAACCCGTGGCGGATGTGGCCATCGGCGCGAGCACCTCCATCCTCTGCACGCTCGGCAACCTCGGCTACCAACTACGGCGGCCGCTCAAGTGGGATCCCAAGAAGGAGCAGTTCCTCAACGACGCCGAGGCGAACAAACTGCTCAGCCGACCCGGCCGCGGTGAATGGAAGCTAGCCTGAAGCTGGCCTGACGGAGCGACGGTCGAAGGGGCACCAGAGGAGGCGAACGGGCGTCACGGATTCACCGTGAGCGTCCCATTATTGCTGGTGGCGTTGCTCTCGTAAGCAGTAGAGATAAAACCATCGCGCGCGATGACGTAGTAGGTGCCAGCGTCGGAGAACGTGGCGTTGTTCACGCTCAGGGTGGCGCTGTTGCCGCCCACAGCGGTAACGGTGCCGTTATCTTTGTACCATTGATAAGTGATGGGAGTGGTGCCGTTGGCAATCACGGTGAAGGTGGCGTTATTACCCACCGTGACCGTCGCGTTACTCGGATGAGTCGTGATAGTCAGCGGGTAATTAGGGAATGAAAGGGTGGCGTTGTTACTGGTCGCATTGGTTTCGTAACTGGTGGCGGCAAAGCCGTCCTTCACGATCACATAATAAACGCCGGTATCGGCAGGCGTGGCGTTCACCACAATCAATGTGGAGCTGATTTCCCCAGCAAGAAGGGTCGTAGTGCCGTTGTTCTTGTACCACTGATAGGTGATGGGCGCGACGCCAGTCGCGGCCACGGTGAAGGTCGCGTTACTGGGATACGACGTGATGGTTTGGTTGCTGGGATGCGTGTTGATGACAATCGGGTAATCGCTGATTGAAAGGGTGGCGTTGCTGCTGGTGGCGTTGCTCTCGTAGATGGTGTTGTAGTATCTGTCTGAAACGACCACGTAGTAGGCACCGATGTCGGCGGGAGTGGCGGCTGGGATGGTGAGGGTGTCCGTGGCGAGAGGAGTGGCATTGTTCTGAACAAGCGTGGTCGTCCCGTTGTTTTTGTACCACTTGTAGGTGAATGGCTGGAGATTGTATGTGGCGTTGTTGTTCACTGCCACACTGAAACTGGCGGCGGTGCCATTGTTCACCGTCGCGTTATTGGGCTGGGTGGTGATGGCGATGGGATAGCCATTCATGCCGAGCGTGGCCGGCGAGCTGATGACTGTTCCAAAAAGGTCGGTGACTTTCAGCGTGTAACTGCCGAGGTACATCGGGTGAGCGCTGGAAACGGTGAGCGTCGCGTTGTTGGCGGTGGTGTTACCCACGACGGGAACGCCATTGAGCCGCCACTGGTAGTTGATGGGCTGTGTGCCCATCGCGGTGGCAGTGAAAACGGCGTTGCTATTCGCATTGACCATCAGACTGGCTGGCGTCGGCTGGCTGGTGACGACGGGCACGAGGCTTTTGGCGGGCGGAAGGCCGCGCGGCTGCGGAATGAAATCGAGCGACAGATTGATTTTGCCGACGTTGACGTTGGCAATATTGGTCGAGGCGGTGTTGGTGACGGTGCCCGCCACAGTGTTGGTGGTGGCAATCGCATAGGTTCCGGTCCGTGCCAGATCCACATCCACGCCGACCCAGTAGGTGTTGCCCTTCGCCACCAGCAATCGCACGTAGCTGGAGCGCATGCCAGGGGCGCTGTTATCGTTCATCGCGAGCAGGCGGCGGCCATCGTTCGGATTGCTCGCGATGCCGCCCGCGAGATCCGTGAGCAGGCACATCAGCGTCCCGTTC
>CAMASG010000064.1 GCA_945860945.1 Akkermansia muciniphila | reverse complement strand
CCGGCGGAAATGACACGCGAAGCGCGCGCGGCGGGCTACACGTTTCCGTATCTCCACGACGACACGCAGTCGGTCGCAAAAGCTTTTCACGCCGCGTGCACGCCGGACTTTTTCCTGTTCGATCAACAGCGAAGGCTCGTCTATCGCGGGCAGATGGATGACAGCCGCCCCGGCAACAACCTGCCGGTGACCGGCGCTGATCTGCGCGCCGCGCTCGACGCCGTGCTTGCGGGCAAAGCCGTTTCGCCGAACCAGAAACCGAGCATCGGCTGCAACATCAAATGGAAACCGAGCAACACGCCGGGCGTCTCGCGATGAACCGTCTCGGCATCGAAATCGGCGGGACGAAACTGCAACTCGTGACGGGCGAGAGTGGCGGACGTATTCTCGCGCGGCGGCGGCTCAACGTGGACAAGTCGCGCGGCAGCGATGGTATCCGCGAACAGATTGCCGCAGCGCTTCCGGAATTGCTGCGCGAGTTTCAGCCTGTCGCCATCGGCGTCGGCTTCGGTGGGCCGGTGGATCGCGCGAGCGGCCGCATCGCCGTGTCGCATCAAATTGAAGGCTGGAGCGGATTCGATCTCGCCGGATGGCTGCGCGGTCTCAGTGGGCTTCCGGTCACCATCGAGAACGACGCGAACACCGCCGCGCTCGGCGAGGCAGTGTGTGGTGCGGGGCGCGGACATCGCGTCGCTTTCTACATGAACATGGGCAGTGGCGTCGGCGGCGGGTTGGTGGTGGACGGGAAGATTTATCACGGTGCAACGCCCGGCGAAGCGGAGATCGGTCACGTGCGACTGAACAAGAATGGCCAGACCGTCGAGCAACGCTGCTCCGGCTGGGCTGTTGATAAAAAGATCCGCGCGGCCATCGCGACCGAACCGCATTCAGCGCTGGCTCACTTGTGCGGCGGCGCGAATGGTGGCGAAGCGAAACACTTGGCCGCAGCACTGGCGGCGAATGACGCGGTGGCCCGGAGCATCCTCGACGAAGTGGCGGAGGATCTCGCGTTCGCACTCTCGCATGTCACGCACCTCTTTCATCCGCAAGTGATCGTGCTCGGCGGCGGACTTTCGCTCGTGGGCGAACCGTTGCGCGCGGCGGTGGCGGCGCAACTGCCTCGGTTCCTCATGGAAGTTTTTGGACGTGGCCCCGAGATAAAACTCACCGCGCTCGGCGAGGACGCCGTGCCGGTCGGTGCGCTCAAACTGAACGGGGATTAAAACCCTCGTTTACTTCTTTCGCGTTTCAAACGTCCGCGTGTGGCCGGTGGAAGGAACGCTCACCGTATATCGCTCGCCGTCCGACGCGGTGGAGAGTTTGAGATAGTGCGCCTCGCACTTGTCGGAGGGCGTGATGTTGGCGATATATTCCTTCGCCGTGTTGCTCGTCTCGCCGTCGGGGCGCAGGTTGCGGTGCACCTGATACATCGCCTGAATGGAGGGCGCGGCCTTGAGTGTGGCGAAGGTGGCCGGGGCGCAGCCTTTCGTGTGGCCGTTGTTCATCACGCTGACGGTCGGGGCGAGGCTGCGGATGAGCGCGGGATTGTTGCTGACATCGAGGCCGTGGTGATTGACCTGATAAACATCGACGGTGCCGACGCGATTGACGGGCGAAACGAGCGCAGCCTCGGTGTTCCATGTGAGGTCGCCGCCGTCGAAGAAACGGAAGCCGCCGAGCTCTAGCACAACACCGACGCTGTTGGCGTTGTCGGACTTGTCGGCGGCCTTCGGCTGATGCAGCGCGGCGTGTTCGTTCGGCTTGGCATCTTTCGGGGCATCGATGAACTGCTGCTTCGCAACGACGCAGCGCAACACCAGCTTCGCTGCGCCTTCGGTTTGCTTGAGCGGCAGCGCGAAGCCGGGCTTGATGACAACGCGCTTCTCCACCTTCATTTCGCGATACGGCTGGCTGGCTTTAATCCAGAATGCGCCACTGCCGCCGTCGGGGTTCTGTTCGGTCACGCCATTGTCGTAAACGTTCGCAATCGGCATCAACTGCGAGAGTTCCGCCGCGCCGCCGAAGTGGTCGATGTGAAAATGCGTGGTGACGAGGTGGTCAATGCGTTTCAAGCCGGCGACCTGCGTGGCGACGCGATGGATGCGCGCGGAGTCGCGTCCGCCGGGATTGCCGGAATCGATGAGGATCGACTCGCCCGCGGGCGTGACGATGAGCGTCGAACCGCCGCCTTCGGAATCAATCCAGTAGATGTCGAGCGTCTTGGCGGCCGGCGCGGCGCGGAGGCCGAGCGCGGTAAACAGCGTGAGGAACAGGAGGGCGCGGATGGCTTTCATAGTATTTGCGCAATGAAAACGCGAGCCGCTCGCAGAAGCAAGCACGGCTTGCGCGCGTGCGGCGGCGATGGATAATGCGCGTGTGAAGACCGTCGCCATTCTCGGAGCCTCAAATGACCGGAGCAAGTTCGGCAACAAAGCCGTGCGCGCTTTTGCGCGTCAGGGCCACACCGTCTTTCCGATCAACCCGAAGGAATCGGTCATCGAGGGATTGCCCTGTTACCGGGCCCTCGCCGATCTGCCCACGCGTCCGCAGCAGATCAGCGTTTATCTGCCGCCGGCGGTCGTGTTGAAACTGCTGCCTGAAATCGCCGCCAAAGGTTGCGATGAACTCTGGCTCAATCCCGGCACTGAATCTGACGACGTGCTCGCCGAGGCGCAGCGGCTCGGGTTGAACGTGGTGCAGGCGTGCAGCATCGTGGCCGAGGGAATTTCGCCCGCGGAACTTTGACGATGAACACTGTTCAAGACCACAACCGCGAAGCGTGGGATGATCGCGCGAAACGTAAGTTGGCTTTCACCAACACCGCGACGGAAAAGGATTTTCAGAACCCGCTTCGCGCTCTCGATGGCGCGGGATGGATGGGCGAAAGCGTCGCCGGCAAACGCGTGCTCGCTCTCGGCGCGGGCGGCGGACGCCAAGGCCCGCTCTTCGCGGCCGCGGGCGCTCTCGTGACGGTGGTGGATGTCAGCCCCGCGATGCTCGAGCAGGACCGCGCCGTGGCCGCCGAGCGCGGCTTGAGCCTCAACGCCGTGGCGGCTTCGATGGACGATCTCTCGATGTTCGGCGACGGCCTGTTCGACATCGTCTCGCAACCGGTGAGCACCTGTTACGTGCCGGATGTGGCGAAGGTTTTCCGAGAAGTCGCGCGCGTCACCGCGCCCGGCGGACTTTACGTGAGTCGTCACAAACAGCCGACGAGCTTGCAGATCGATCTCAAGCCCACGCCGCTCGGCTACGTGCTCGCCGAGCCGTACTACCGCGTCGGTCCGCTGCCGCCCGTGCCCGCGAGCCCGCTGCGCGAATCGGGCACGCTCGAGTTTCTGCATCGTTGGGAAGAATTGCTCGGTGGACTTTGCCGCGCCGGCTTCGTGATCGAGGATGTGCTCGAACCGAAGCACGCCGACCCGCTCGCGCCGCACGGCAGTTGGGGCCACCGCAGCAGCTACGTCTCCCCCTACATCCAGTTCAAGGCCCGCCGAATCGCCAACGCGAACTCGAGCGCGGCCAAGCTCTGGACACCTTGAAGTCGGTCCGGCGTCTTTGCGCTGGGAGCAAAGCGGTGTAGTTTGGGTTGCCGAGTGCACAACCAGCCCACGATGAAGGTGAGTTCCCCAGAATTTCTCTGCATCGGACACCGTGGCGCAATGGGCCACGAGCCGGAAAACACGCTCCGTTCCTTTCGGCGTGCCATCGAGTTGGGTGCCGACGCCATTGAGCTGGACGTACAGTTCGTCGACGGCGAGCTCATGGTTTTTCACGACCGCTTTCTCGGCCGCACCACCAACGGCTTCGGGTTTCTCGCGCGGAAACGCTTCGATTATCTCCGCTCGCTCGACGCCGGCAAACACGAGCGCATCCCGACTTTGGCGGAAGTACTCGACCTCGTCGCGCGCCGCGTCTGGGTGAACATTGAGCTGAAAGGCCCCGACACGGCGGAGCCCGTCGTCGCGCTGCTCGAAGATTACATCGCACGCCACCGCTGGCGTTGGGAGGATTTCCTGATCAGCTCGTTCGATCACGCACAACTCCGCGCCGTGCATCGACTCCAACCTGCGTTACGGCTCGGGGCGTTGTTCGGCAAAAGTCCGAGCAACGCCGTGGCCCGCACCACCACACTGAGCGCCTACTCGATTCACCTGCCGCGGCACGACGTGAAGGCCGATGTGGTTCTCGCCGCGCACGAGGCTTGCCTGAAGGTTTTCGTTTACACCGTCAACGCGCCGCGCGATCTCCTCCGGATGCGCCGGCTCGGCGTCGATGGCGTGTTCACAAACTATCCCGACCGCGTTTGCCATGGTTCGCGCTGAAATGATCGCCCGCCTAGCCGACGTGCGTGTGCCGTGGGATGTGCTGGTGATTGGCGGCGGCGCGACCGGCCTCGGCGCGGCCGTGGACGCCGCCGAGCGCGGTTACCGGACCGTGTTACTTGAACGTGGCGATTTCGCCAGCGCCACCTCCAGTCGCAGCACGAAACTCATCCACGGCGGCGTGCGTTATCTGCGCCAAGGCAACCTCGGGCTTGTGCGCGAATCGCTTCGCGAACGTGAGCGTCTGCTGCGCAACGCGCCGCATCTCGTCCGTTCGCTTCCGTTTGTGCTGCCGACTTATCGTCCCGGCGAACGCGCTTTTTATGGCGCAGGCCTTTGGATTTACGACAAACTCGCCGGCCGCAGTTCGCTCGTCGGCACGAGCCTGCTTTCGCCCCAGGAAACGCGCGAACGACTGCCGACGCTCCGCGCGGACAACCTTCGCGGCGGCGTGCTTTATCACGACGCGCAATTCGACGACGCGCGATTGGCCGTCTCGCTGGCGCAAACATTCGTCGCGCACGGAGGCGTGGCGTTAAACTATTTCCCCGTCGTCGCGCTGCGCAAAGAGAACGGCCGCGTTCGCGGCGTCCTCGCCCGCGACACCGAGAGCGCCGGCGAATACGAGATTGCCGCGCGCGTGGTCATCAACGCCACCGGCATCTTCAGTGACGAAGTGCGGCGGCTCGATGAGCCGAAATCCCGCGCGCTGCTCACATACAGCCAAGGTGCACACGTCGTGTTGCCGCGCGCCTTTCTGCCGGGCGACACGGCGTTGCTAGTGCCGCGCACCGATGACGGACGCGTCCTCTTCGCCATCCCGTGGTTCGGCCGCGTCCTGCTCGGCACCACGGACACGCCAATCGATCGGCCGCTGGAAAATCCACGACCGTTGAGTCTCGAAGTGGATTATCTGCTCGAACACGCCGCGCGTTATCTTGTGCGACCCCCGTCGCGCGCGGACATCTTGAGCTGCTTCGCTGGAGTGCGTCCATTGCTGCGCGGGAAGGAGGGGCAGACCTCGCAACTCGCGCGTGACTTCGCGGTGAAGGTGGCCGCTTCCGGTCTTGTGACCGTGGCCGGCGGTAAGTGGACGACCTACCGCGCGATGGGCGAGGCGGCCGTGGGCACTGCCGCGCGCGTGGGCGGCCTTCCATCACGCGCCTGCGCGACGCACGAACTGCCTCTGCGCGACGCACGGCCTCAGTTGGATTCACTGCTCAGCAATGAGCCTTCGCTGCGCGAGATATTGCATCCGCGGCTGCCTTATTGCCTCGGCGATGTGGCGTGTGCAATTCGCTTCGAACAGGCGCGGACGGTGGAGGATGTGCTGTCCCGGCGAACGAGAGCTCTGATACTCGATGCGGCGGCGAGCATCGAGGCCGCACCGCGCGTTGCGGCATTGCTTGCACGGGAATTGGGACGTGATGCGGCGTGGGAATGCGCACAAGCCACCGCTTTCACGACGCTGGCGCGCGGCTACTTGCCGAGTTGAACCCGCCGAGGCTTCACGTCGTGAAGCTCAGCACGGTCGGATGGACGAGCCGCTCGAAGTCAGCGTATTTCATCTGCACCACGTCGGTGTGCGTTCCAGCCGTGAAGGTGATCATCTCATCCTCGGACAGGCTGGGCGCGACGAAGACCTCCATCTCGTAGAGATTCCCGAAGGGCGGCATCGAGCCGGTTTCACAGTCGGGGAAACGCATCTTGAACTCCCTCTCGGTGGCGAAGCGAACCTGCTCAGCGCCGGTCACGTCGTGAAGATCTTGGATGATGATCTTGCGATTGGCCGGCAACACCGCCATCGCCAGCTCGCCATCGAGATTCACGATGACAGTCTTGGCGAGCGTCCGTCCCGAGACATGAGCGCTTTCGGCGACCTCCTGCGCGGTGAACGCCTTCGCGTGAGTGAGATTGGTGTACTGGACCCCTTCGTGGTCGAGATATTCTTTGAGTCGTTGGGCAAGCATGGCGGTTCCTTTCATTTTTTGGCTGCAATGGAAACTAAGCCTCGGCTTCGGGAAATCAAGTGACGCAATTCCGTTCCCTTGACGCGGCGTGCAGCGCGGACGAGCTTTCCTCGAAGCACATCCAACCCTAACTCGGAGGCCTTATGAAACTCACCAGCACTGCCTTCACAGAAGGCGAAATCATCCCCAAGAAATTCACCGGCGACGGCACGAACGTAAACCCGCCGCTGCACATCGAAGACATCCCAGCCGACACGAAGAGCCTCGCGTTACTCGTGGATGACCGAGACGCGCCCAGCGGTGAGTTCAATCATTGGGTTCTCTTCAACATCGATCCGCACACGCACGACATCGTCGAGGGCTGTCCGCCTGTGATTTCGACTCAAGGCCGGAACGGCTTCGGCAACAGCGAGTACGGCGGGCCACAACCGCCGAGCGGCGAGCACCGCTACTGGTTCAAGCTCTTCGCGCTCGACACCGTGCTGAACCTCGCACGCGGCTGCCGGCAGGGAGACGTGGAATCTGCGATGAGCAACCACGTCATCGACGAAGCCGTGCTGATGGGCCGCTACTCGCGGAACTGAAGAGACGGCACAACAGAACCATTCGAGGCTGACGCTGACACGGCGTCGGCCTTTTCGTTTCCGCTACGGCTTCTTCCGGTCGAAGATCATGTGGAACTGCACCTGCGCCGTGGTGAAGAAATCTTTCGGACGAGCGATGCCGGGGTTGGACGCGCACCACTCGAGCTTATCCCCATTGATGCGATAGATGCCTTGGAAAACGCCCGTGTGATTCTTCGTTTTGCCCGTCGCGTCCATCGTCTTGTTCGCGGGGTTCAGCACGAGACTATCGCAGCTCCCGAGGTTCAGCCCCTTGCCATCTTTGCACGCGGTGACCCTGCCGCTCTTGATGGTCAGTTCGGAGATCTGGACCATCGTGGCCCCGCCGGTTTTGCTTTTACCACCGGGCGAGCGCACCCCGCCGACCCACGTGCCATCGAGCTTCGCGAAATCTTCCTTGGCAGTCTGGGCGTCAGTCGCCACGGCGAGAGAGAGGATGGATACCGTGAATAGCAGGAGTTTCATGGCGCAATGGTGTTAAGACCACCGGCCGCAGGCAACTCCTTTTTGCGAATCCAAACAAAACCTCAGCTTTGCTCGCAGCAGGGAAAAGAGGCTCTCCGCGCGCCAGCTCCCAGGCTGGTTCGTCGAAAGAGTGCGGGCTACCTCAAAGCAACCCCACCAGTTCTTCCTTGGTCAAACCGGACTGATTCAAAATATCGTTCCATGTTCCCGGACGAATTTCGCGATGCAACGGCACGACCGTGCGTCGTTACCGGCAAATCTAGGCAACGGGCGATGAAGCATTTGACATCGTTTTGCAACACGGCATGGAAAGTTTTCATACGCAGCCAATGTGCTTCCATACCCGGTTCTGGCAATCGTCTTTTGCCTGCCGCGTCGGTTCCGATTTCATTCGGCGACCTTGGCCGGTTCCATTCTGCCTCCGCCACCGGAAACGAATCCCCTTCGTGTGAGGGCGTGGCGTCAAAAGGGCGGGACGGGCTTGGCCTAGCCCGCCCCGCTTGTTGGGTTCAGTTCAAACTGCCGGTGGGCGGGAGGTCCGGTTCGCTGGTGCCACCGCGGGTATTGCCGGACTTGCGCTGGTTCTTGGGAACGTAACCACATTGCCGGTAGAACGGGCTATTGATGCCGTAATCGGGATGGCTTTTGACTCCATCGCTCGCTCGTTGCACGAGGTCAGCCGTGGTTTCATCGGCGTTGTCGATCGCCTGTCGCTGGCCCACGCCGATGTTCAGTGTCTGCGCGTAGTCAGCCCGTGTGTCGTAGGAGGGCGCGATACCGGAGCAGAACTGCTCGTAGGTAAGGCCGCCGAAAGCGACCCCAGTTATTTGACTGTTTTGCCAAGCCTCTTTGATGAGGGTGGCCCTCTCGAATGGATAGGATTTGATAATCATAGTTTTACTTTCTCTCTCGGGCTTCGGTGAGCTTCCCCGCCACGGCTAACGCTATGGAATAACGGGGCCACACCGCCGCTTGCTACTTGTATTACTCATAAGAAACGCAATGTGAAAAAATACTTTTCAGGAAATGATGGGAGGCCTTTAAACATTGAGTTTAATCGCTCATTTTGTTTTTGAAAACAGGGCTTTTTGGAGGGCGGACAGACCTTTTTCGAACGCGCCCAAGCCTTCCTCGAGTCTGGCAAAAACCTTGTTGAAGCTCGAAAAGGTCTTCCCGCTCGCGAGAAAGGCTTTCTTGAGATCGCCCAAACCTTTCCTAAGCTTGGAAAAGGTCTTTTCGCTCGCGGAAAAAGAATGCGGGGACTTTGAAGTGAGGAGGGGGGAAAGAAAAACGGCCGCCCTTGCGAGCGGCCGTCTGGAATTCAGAAAGAAGCGACTACTTCTTCTTTTCGGGCTTGTTGCACTTCTCGCACGCCTTGTTTTCCTTGGCGGCTTCGACGCAGCACTTATGGGCGCACTTCTCGCCCTTCTTGTCGGCCTTGTCGCAGCAAGAACCAGCGGTGAACTTCGGCTTGTCAGCCTTCTTTTCGTCAGCCGCGATGATGTTACCGGCCAAAGCGGCCACGGCGATTAGAGCCAGGAGGGTTTTCATTTTGTAGGATTCTATTTGGTTGTTTTGTTGAACTATAGTTGTCTAGACACACCTCCATCGACACTCGCCAATAGGGGCTAAATGTCTAGACGAGGGGTAGGCTTGCCAAATTCAACCTCGCCTGTCCACACAAAAAAACACCCCCTGCCACCCCCCCCCCCGACGACGAGGGAGCAACGCGGCGGGTGACAAAAGGAGCTTCCCCTGTGAATAACAATCGTTAAAAACTTTTATTTTCCCTGTTGACACTTGGATTGGGAGAACCGATGCTCGGCTCCAGCAGTACAGAAATCGTAAACAGGCTAAACACCTAAACAGCCCGTATGAAACTCAATCACTTGTTCGTTGCAGCGCTGGCCCTCGGCCTCACCCACTCTTTTGTCCTCGCTGGCGAAGGCGAAAGCCAAGTCGGCGGCAGTTCCGGCGGCGGCGAAAAGAAGGAAGGCTACAGCACCACCAGGGCCACCGCCGGCACCACCAGGGCCACCGCCGGCACCACCAGGGTCAGCACCCGCGGCACTGTCAGCACCGCCGCAGTCACATCGACCGCGCGCCCGACGGCCACCCGTACAGCCTCCGTCTCCCGCGTGAATCTGCGTCGCCCCACGGCGACCGTGACCTCGACCACTCCCACCGCCCCCGTCGGTGGCGGTCAGACCAACGGCTTGTAAAAGGTTAGGTTAGCCTGCTTATTTAGGAACGGCTCGGCGCACAAACGCCGAGCCGTTTTCTTTTCTCCCATTCTCTCCAGAGTTTCCAGATAAGGCTTGGGCTCTCAAATCCAGCAGCACCAGAAAACAGGCGGCGTGAAGGGAGGAGGAGAAAGCCGCAGTCTCTCAAAAGAGACGCCGGACGGTTTAGGAAGCGGACGAATTTACTCCAGCACGAGGAGGAAAAGGAAAGCGACCGTGCTGGTGGCGGCCTTTTTCTTTTTGCCGCAGGCTATTTCAAGGCTACAGGCCCGTGATGTTCGCTGACATCCATGCCACATCCGTCGGGCTGGCGGGACCCACTCCATCCGCCACCTGCACGAGGGTGCCGGCATCTACCCATTTGTGCATCTCGACATGACCGTCGGCGAAGCTCATGGCCGTCGCGCCGGCGTGGTAGATAGCTGGCACGTTTTGGAAGCAAGTCAGACCCGTCATCGTGTGGCGGAAGATGCCGTCATCAATCAGCTGGGGCTTCTCGTCCAGCATCACGATGCGCGAGGCCGGGTTGTCCAGATCATCGGTCCGTCGGAAGAACTTGAAGGCCAGGTCCACCGCGCCGATAGGGGCGCCGCCGGCGGACTGCGTGGCGTTCATGTACATGTTCATTGAGAGGCTGCGCACTCGCTGCTGGCCGGCCGAGTTGACGCTCTTGTCGGTCACGCACCGGTACAATTTCTCGGTCTGGGCGTAGTTGCCGAGAGCGCCGCCGAGGAGCAGGGTGGTGTCGATGGCTTCGGCAGTGTTCTGCATATTGCCCACCACCCACGCGTCCGGGCGCGCAAGGAGGGTCACACCCGCCATCACGCACGAGGTGAGTCGGCCAGCGTTATCTTCGGCGTAGAGCATCCAAGCGAGCTGGAGCTGCTTGAGATTCGACATACATTTGGTGCCGTGGGCGCGTTCCTTGGCTTTCCCGAGGGCGGGCAAGAGCATGGAGGCCAGGATGCCGATGATGGCGATGACGACGAGCAGCTCGATAAGCGTGAAGGCCGCGCAGAAGGCGCGATTTTGACGCTCTCGCACCACGGTCAAACGGGAAGAGTCTTTCGTGTTCATGAGACTTTACGCGTGTTTAGCCAATAATTGGTCTAGCCGCCACGTTTCTCTCGGGACTCTAGCAATCACCGTGCCATTGGCCAGCGCGAAGTTTTCCGCAGGCGACCCTCAGACAAAAGGTTGCCGCCTGTTCCCGCCGAAGATAGCCTCGTCGAAACCGAAACCAAAGCTCGCCGAACCATGTCACTTCGCCGCATTTGCCTGTCGCTGTCGTTAGCTGTCGCTGCAACGACTTTTTGTTCTGCTGCCGCCGCGCCGCCGAACATCCTGCTCATCGTCTCCGATGACCATCATTGGGGTGACTACGGTTTCATGGGGCACGCGCAGGTGAAGACGCCGCATCTCGACCGGTTCGCAGGGCAAAGCCTCACTTTCCCGCGCGGCTACGTTCCCTCGAGCCTCTGCTGCCCGAGCCTCGCCTCGATCATCACCGGCCTTTATCCGCATCAACACAAAGTCACGAGCAACGACCCGCCGAGACCGGCGGACATCAAGCCGGCCGCGTTCGCCAAGTCGCGCGCCTTCCTCGATGGCCGCGAGGTGATGAGCAAACACATCGACGCCGCGCCGACGTTGCCGCGACTGCTCGCTCAGCGCGGTTATTTGAGCCTGCAGACCGGTAAATGGTGGCAGGGCGATTTTCATCGCGGCGGCTTCACGCACGGGATGACCAAAGGTGCGCGGCACGGCGACGAGGGTCTCGACATCGGCCGCAAAACGCTCGAGCCAATTTACGATTTCATCGGCACGGCGAAGAAGGAGAGCAAGCCGTTCTTCATCTGGTACGCGCCCATGATGCCCCACGATCCGCACACGCCGCCGGAACGGATTCTCGCCAAGTATCGCGACAAGACGCCGTCGCTGCACGTCGCCAAATACTGGGCGATGATCGAGTGGTTCGACGAGACGTGCGGCGCGTTGCTCGCGCACTTGGAAAAAGAAGGGCTCGCCGAGAACACGATCGTCGCCTACGTCACTGACAACGGTTGGATCACGAACCCCGACACCGGCCGTTACGCGCCGCGGTCCAAGCAATCGCCGTACGACGGCGGTCTGCGCACGCCGCTGATGATCCGCTGGCCGGGCAAGATCGCGCCGCAGAAATCCACCGCGCTCGCCAGCTCACTCGACCTCGCGCCGACGTTGCTCGCCGCCGCGGGATTGAAGCCCGCGCCCGAAATGCCCGGCGTGAATCTGCTCGATGAAAAAGCCGTGGCCGCGCGCAAAACACTCTTCGGCGAATGCTTCACGCACAACGCCGTGGATTTGCACAAGCCCGCCGCGAACCTGCGTTGGCGTTGGGTGATTGAAGGCGATTGGAAACTCATTGTGCCGGCGAAACAGAACGAGCCGGACGCCCCCATCGAACTTTTCAATCTTGCCGCCGATCCGCACGAGATGCGCAACCTCGCTGCCGCGGAATCCACTCGCGTCACAAAACTGCGCGCGCAGCTCGACGCGTGGTGGCTGGGCATGAAATGATTCTGGCCTATCTCAACGAAGATGGCCGCGCTGTCGCGCCGTTTGTGCCGTGGATTGGTGGTGCGCTATCTTTCCTATGTCTGCTGGGTAGCCTGCACTTCAACCGCCGCCGCCGGTTAGTGGACGACATGCCGACTTCCAAAACGACCGGCGTGTTTATCGGGCTTGTTGAGCTGAAGGGAACCGCCGAAAACGACCAACCGCTCACGAGCTTTCTTGCCGAGACCGCCTGCGTCCACTACGCGTGGAGCATTAATGAACATTGGTCGCGCACGGTGACCGAGTCCTACACGGATGCTCAAGGAAAATCGCAGACACGCACGCGCCACGAGAGTGGTTGGACGACGGTGGAAAGCGGCGGCGACTCCACTCCGTTCTATTTGCAGGACGATTGCGGTGTCGTGCTCATCCATCCAGCCGGAGCCAAAATTGAACCGCAGTCTGTGTTCGACAAAACCTGCACGCCACTCGATGCGCTCTATTACGGCAAAGGTCCGGCCATTGCGGTGCCCAACTCAGATCATCGCCGGAGATTTTCGGAGACCGCGATTTCACAGCACGCGCCGGTGTTCGTGGTGGGGCGCGCGCGCGAACGGAGCGACGTGGTGGCCGCAGAGATCGCCGCCGATCCTGCCGCGCCGATGTTTCTCATCTCCACGCGCAGCGAAAAAGAAATCAGCTCCGGCTTCGGCTCGGGCTTTTGGGGTTGGGGAATCTTCGGGCTGCTGCTCGTGGTGGGCGTAGGCGCGTTTGCCGACGCCGAACTACCCTCGTCCGCCGCGCCCGAAGAACGTTGGCTCTGCTACCTCGCGCCTGCGTTGATTTATTTCGCGGCGGCCGCGCTCGGCTGGGTTTGGATGGTTTACAACAGCGTCGTTACGCTGCGCAACCGCGTGCGACAAGGCTGGTCGCAGGTGGAAGTGCAGTTGAAGCGGCGCCACGATTTGATCCCCGCGCTCGTGAGTGTGGTGACGGGCCTGCGCGATCACGAGAGCACGGTGCAGACCGAGTTGGCCGCGTTGCGCGCGCAGATGACCGCCACGCCGCCGGGTGTGGCTGGGCCGGATTATCAGGCCTGCACGCGCACCGCCGTCATCCTCGCCGAGCGTTATCCCGAGCTCACGGCGCAAGATAGTTTTCTGAACCTGCAGCAGAACCTCGTGGATACGGAGCAGCGAATTGCGCTGGCCCGCGGTTATTTCAATGAGATCGCGACGCACTACAACACGCGGCTCGAGGTGGTGCCCGACCGGTTCGTGGCCGCGCTCGCCGGCCTGCGTCCAGAGTCGTTGATGGCCGCGAACGATTTCGAGCGCGCACCGGTGGCGGTTCGTTTTCAGGCCTGACCGACCTGCAGCAGCGTTGGATAATGGGCTTGCCGTGCGTGTGTGGTCGGAATAATTTGATCGCTCGTCACGTCAGTCAACCGATGCAAATGAAAACAACCTTCCTCCGACTCGCCCTCGCGGCGTTCGCCCTCATCACGCTCGATCTCGCCGCGCAGACGCCCGAGTGGATCTGGCACGACAACAAAGGCAAAGCGCCCGGCAACAACGAGCGCCGTTTCTTCCGCAAGACCTTCACGCTCGATGGGAAGGTGCAGAAGGCGACGCTTTACGTCGGCGTGGACAACGAAGGCACGGCCTTCGTGAACGCCAAATCCATCGGGTCCACCATGGAATGGGAGCGGCCGCTTGTGGCGGACGTGACCGGCGAGCTGAAGGCCGGCGAGAACATCCTCGCTGTGCGCGGCATCAACCACGGCGCCGCCGCCGGCATGGTCGCGCGTCTCGAAGTCACCTTCGCCGACGGCAAGAAGACCGCGATCATCAGCGATACTTCGTGGAGCTCTTTCCCCGAAGATCAGGCTGGCTGGCAGCAGGCCGCATTCAAGGCCGAGGGTTGGACGAAGCCCGTCGTCGTCGCGAAACTCGGCGCACTTCCGTGGGGTGATATTTTCGCCGGCACACCGGCCAAAGGCGCGAAGGGCGCGAAGGGCGCCCCCAAGGCCGCTGGCGGCAAGCGCGAGGCCACGCCCGTCGCCGCGCTCTACACCTTGCCCGGCTTCAAGACCGAGTTGCTCATCAGCGGCGAGCCAGAGGAAGGCTCCTGGGTCAACCTCTGCAAGGACAACAAGGGCCGCCTCATCCTCAGCCCGCAGTATCGCTCGAACAATCCCGACGGTGGCCTGCTCCGCGTCACGCTCGGCGCAGACGGCAAGGTCGCCAAGCGCGAGTTCATCGCCAAGCCGCTCTACGACGCGCAGGGCATGTGTTTCGCGAACGGCGCGCTCTGGGTCGTCGTGAACAAATACTCGACCTCGTTCGCCTCCGGCCTCTATCGCATCACCGACGACGGCAGCGACACGTGGTCGAAGATTGAGCTCATCAAGGCGCTGCCCGGCGGCGGCGAGCACGGTCCGCACGCGGTCGAGCTGGGCCCCGACGGCAATCTCTACGTCATGGCCGGCAATCACACCAAGCCGCCCGCCGACCTCGCCCCGACCTCCCCGCACAAGAACTACGCTGAAGACCACGTCCTCCCGCGCCAGCCCGATGGCAACGGCCATGCGACCGGCATCATGGCACCGGGCGGTTACATTTGCCGCGTCAGCCCAGATGGGAAGAAATGGGATTTCTTCTGCGGCGGTTTCCGCAACCAGTTTGACTTCGCGTTTAACACCGACGGCGAGCTGTTCGCTTGGGACGCGGACATGGAATACGACTGGGGTTCGCCTTGGTATCGCGCCACGCGCGTGAACCACGCCACCTCCGGCGCGGAGTTCGGCTGGCGCTACGGCACCGGCAAGTGGCCGGACTACCACGCTGACAGCCTCGGCACGGTCGTGGACATCGGTCTCGGCTGTCCCACCGGTGTCGGCAACGGCAAGGGCGCGAAGTTCCCCGCCAAGTATCAGCGCGCCATCTTCATCATGGATTGGACCTTCGGCCGCCTCATGGCCGTCCACCTCAAGCCCGAGGGTTCCACCTACACGGCGACTTGGGAAAACTTCGTCGCCCCCGCCGGCCTCATGGACAAGAGCCAGGGCAAGTCCCCGCTCAACGTGACCGACCTCGTCATTGGCGATGACGGCGCGATGTATTTCACCATCGGCGGCCGCGGCACCGCCTCTGGCCTCTACCGCGTGACCTACACCGGCAAGGAATCCACCGCCGCCGCGTGGGAACCGAACAAGGAAGGTGCCGAGGCCCGCGCCCTGCGTCGCAAGATTGAAACCTTCCACGGCAAGGCCGACCCGAAGGCGCTCGACTTCATCTGGCCGCACTTGAACAGCCCCGACCGCGCCCTCCGCTACGCCGCGCGCATCGCGCTCGAAGCGCAGCCCGTCACGACGTGGCAGACCCGTGCGCTCGAAGAGAAGACCGCTGACGGCGGCCTCGCCGCTCTGCTCGCCCTCGCCCGTCTCGGCGGCAAGTCCGCGCAAGACGAGTGCCTCCGCGCGCTCGGCAAGTGGCCGCTCGCCACGCTCTTGGAGCGCCAGCAACTCGACAAACTCCGTGTCCTCCAAGTCAGCATCGCCCGCAACGGCCTGCCTTCCACCGACGTGGTGAAGCTCGCAACCGAGAAGCTTTCCGCGAGTTATCCGAACAAGAGCAACCTCGTGAACCGCGAGCTTTCGCAGGTGCTCATCGCCCTCGCCGCACCCGACGCGGTGGACAAAACGCTCACGCTCATGGCCGGCGCGCTGACGCAGGAAGACATGATTCACTACCTCTTCCACCTCCGCACCGCGAAGAACTGGACCCCCGAGCAGCGCCGCGAGTATTTCGGTTACTGGACGCAGGACCGCTCCCCCGCCGCGCATCAGGGCGACCTGTTGAAGTGGTTTCAGGAAGCCGGCCGGCCCTACGGCCACGGCGCGAGCTACAACAACTTCTTCAAGAACTTCGCCAAAGAAGCCGGGGCCAACCTGACCGACGCCGAGAAGGCCGAGTTCGGGCCGCTGGTCGCGAGCCTCACGTCCGGCCCGTCGGGTCGCAAAGGCGGCGTGAGCGACTTCCCCAAGCCGCAGACGCGCAGCTTCGTGAAGGCGTGGACGATGGCGGACTTCGAGGCGGACCTGGCCAAACCGATGAAGGGCCGCAGCTTCGAGAAGGGCCGCCAAGCCTTCGTGGACGCGCAGTGTCTCGCCTGCCACCGCTTCGGCGTCGAGGGCGGCGGC
>CAMASG010000063.1 GCA_945860945.1 Akkermansia muciniphila | reverse complement strand
GGCTTGAGCGTTCACCCTCTCGCCGTCCGTCACGATCCACGAGGGTTTGTTCTTACATGCGGCGAACCAGAGCAGGCCGCGCGCGGCCATGAGCCTTACGCCTTCAAGGGAGACGTGGCGGAGTTTCGCCAGTGCGCCCATTGCCCGCGCGGGCGTGTCGTCTTCACCCGTGAGCGGTGATTCAAACACGGGCCATGCCGCACTTTGCCGCGCCTTATCCGCATCGCCGTTCGCGTCGGGAGGCTTGGGCAGTATCAGGTGTGGCGCGGCAAACGACGACGCGCCGCCCGCCAACCGGATGAACTCGATGCAGGCATCGCGCTTCGGTAAGCGCGTGGCGAGGGCGAGGAACTCCACCGCGTCGCCCCCGCCACACCCAGCGAAGCAGTTGAAGGCCTCGAGCCCATCCTTGCCCTTGAACAGGGAGAATGACGCAGAGCGATCAGCGTGGAACGGGCAGCGGCAGGACTTGGCCGGCTGGCCTTTAAAACCGAAGCGCCGCCAGAGGCCGTGAATGGTAAGTCGCGCCTTGGCTTCGGCCAGGGTCACTGGGCGGCCCTCCAGTAAGCACCGTTGGGCTTCTGCGCGAACTCGCCCGCTTCTGCGCGGCACTCAAAGCTAGCGATGGCCTCGCGCTTTACATAGATGCGTCCGTAGATGTTCACTGTTTGGATCCATCCTTTTTTCCGCCAGCGCCAGCCGGTGATTGCAGTCACGCCTACTCCTTCGAGCCAGTCGTTGAATGCGATTAGGTTGCTGGTGGGTGTGGTGTCATTACTTGACACTTTTTGAGTTTTCATCTACCCATAGAAAAATGTCTCACCAAGTGTCTTATGTCCGATTTTAAGCACAAAAAAAGACCCGTATTTTCGCCGGAGTTGGGTGATTGGTCGCTTCTTATCCGCAATCCTTGGCTTGATCTGGATGCCGCGCTTGACGTTTGCGCCTCGCAGGGTTTTGCCGGAAAAGTTCCTGTTCGAGGGGAGCGAAAACTTACGAAGCAGGAGAAGAGAAAGTCTGCCATCGCGATTGCCGAGTTCGACCGAAAGTGCGGCGGGCGAGGGATTGCGTCCGGTTGGAAACTTCCCGCTAAATCGCTTCGCTGGCTGGCGGAACAGTTGGGAAAAACGACGCGGACAGTCCGGCGTTACTGCGAGGCTGGGCTAATCCTCGGAGCTTACCGGACAGACGGCGGGCATTGGCGGATCAGCAGCAGTTTGAAAACTCTCAAACGAGTCCGGTCTTCCATCAAAGCCTTTGAGCGCAAAAACAAACAGGGACGGGTGCGAAGGCATGAGGCAGAGCAGAGCGCCGCCGATGAGAAATCAATCGCTGCAAACGTTGCGCTCGATTTCGCCTCTGAGGCTGGGATTTACGGCGCGCAGCACGCGGTGATGGAAATGCCATTGCCTGAGATTACGAAGAAGGCTGCGAAACCGGCAACCCGATCTAAGACGCGGTTGATAACTGCGGCGAAGCGACTGGCCAATCTTGAAAAACTTGTTACCGCGAGTGCGATCGCCAAGGAATTGAGTATCTCGCGGGCGACTTTTTATCGGCTCTTTTCGGTGCGAGATATTAGGGTGGCGATACGTGCGGCGAACGAACTAGCGATTGCGCCGGAGCTTGCGGATTTGCAAGCGCCTGCGCGTATTCCGGGCCAGTCATTTGACGATGCCGGAGACGGCCTATTGTCCTAGATTGACGCGTTGCGCTTGTTTCTTCGCGTGGTCGTTGGAGAGATGGCCGTAGGTTGAGCCGATCAAAACACCGCCGTCTTTGTGGCCGACCCATCGGGCGATGGTCATGAAATCAATCCCCGACATGACACAATAGCTGATGAATGAATGGCGGCAATCGTGATTGGTGACGTCCCCCAATCCGCAAGATTCGGCGGCTTTCCGGATGCTTGCCTTAAATGTCTTCGCGCAAATGTCCTTCGCACCGCGTTGCGGTGACGGGAATAGCCATTGTGAATCCGGTGCGCGGCGGGTTTGCATGGCTCGCAGATGCGCTTCCAATTCGGAGTTCAAGTCCACTTGCTTGAGGCTTCCATACTTGGCAAGCCCGTCCCAGCCGACGCGAAGCAATCCGCGTTCAAAGTCCACATCCTCGCAGCGGAGACGCAGAGTCTCGCTGCGTCGGGTGCCGGCGCAGGCCATGAGCCACAGATAGTCGGAGGCTTGCTGGCCATTCTTGGATGCCGTTTTTGCGGCTTCGCGGATTTTCTTAATTTCGTCGACGCTCACCAGCCTGCGCCGTTTAGGTATCCATTTGAGGGGGCGCAGGTTTTCCGTGGGGAGGTGTTTAAGCCACCCGTCGTCCACGGCCATTTTGAAAAGGTTATTGAGCGCGATGACGTCAAGATTCACCGTGCGCCCTGAGATGCCCTCTGATTGCCTGTTGCCGCGGAAGACGTTGATCTGCGCCTTGGTGATGCGATCTAGCCGAGTCTCGCCCATGTAGGCGGCCCATCTGGTCAGCGCGCCACATTCCTTGGCGATGGTAGCGGGGCGCTTGGCATCGGGCAATTTAGCGTAGTGGGCGAGGTAGGTTTGGACGTACTCGGCCAGCTTAGGGGTGCGTTTAAGAACGGGCAGGACGTTCCTATTACGCTCCTCAGGAGCTTGGCGAGAGCCTTCTGCGCCTGCGGAACAGTTTCCGCGCCCTCCAATCGTGTTCGCACCATTTTCTTGCGGGCAGAGGCATCCTCGATGGTAAGGCGGGGCCACGAAACTATCGCCGCGCCGCCAGAGGCCGCGAATAGGCCGCGAATAGGCCGCTTGCGGACATCCAGCACCTTTTGGTAGAGTGCTGAAGGGTATGTTTTTGTGCTCGAAAACTGATCTCCGGTGCTTCCTTCCGTTGCTTCCGTTTTCATTGCGTAACAGTGGCGCAAAAAGTGGCGCAAAAAGTGGCGCAAAAAGTGGCGCAAAATTAATTGAAATCCCAGCACTAAGTCAAAACTCGAATAAAACAGCATAGCCGGTGTGGCGAAATGGCAGACGCACGGGACTTAAAATCCCGGGACTGTAAAAAGTCGTGTGGGTTCAAGTCCCGCCACCGGCACCAATTACTACTATGAGCGCTGAAAAACGTATCGTTGAACTGAAACTCGAACTGCCGCCCGCACCAAAACCGGTGGCCGTGTACAAGCCGCTGGTTATCGCTGGCAATCTCGCCTTCGTTTCCGGTCACGGGCCGCTGCGTATGGACAAGACGCTTATCACGGGTCGCGTTGGTGCCGATTTCGATGTGGCCGCTGGCAAGGCTGCTGCGCGACAGGTCGGTCTCACTATTCTCGCTACGCTCCGTTCGGAGTTGGGCAGCCTCGATCGCGTGAAACGCGTGATCAAGGTGCTCGGGATGGTGAACAGCACGCCTGATTTCTACGAGCATCCGGCGGTCATCAACGGTTGCAGTGAGTTGTTCGCCGAGGTTTGGGGAGTGGAGCACGGCATTGGTTCTCGCAGTGCTGTCGGGATGGGTTCGTTGCCGGGAAACATCGCCGTCGAGATCGAGGCGACATTCGAGTTGGCGTGAGCACGGCAGTGGAAAATCACGAGTGGTGGCCCGTTGCGAACGTGGAAGAAATTCCGTCGCCTGCGCTGCTCGTTTATCCATCGCGTATTGATGAAAACCTTCGGCGAATGATTGCCATTGCGGGCGGTCCCACGCGGCTCCGGCCGCACGTGAAGACGCACAAGATGCCCGAGATGATTCGGCGTCAACTCGCGTTGGGTATCGACAAATTCAAATGCTCAACCATCGCCGAAGCGGAGATGACCGCTGGGGCCGGCGCCCTCGACGTCTTGCTCGCCTATCAACCCACCGGCCCGAATGCGGCGCGATTGGCGAAGTTGGCGAAGAAGTTTCCAAACACATCCTTCTCCACCGTTGCGGATAATGCGGATGTGGTCGCGCTCCTTTCCAAGGAGGCCGTCGGTGCCGGTGTTCAGATCGATATTTTCCTCGATGTGGATTGCGGAATGCAGCGTACCGGAATCGCGCCCGGGCCGATGGCTGTCGAGATTTACGCGCAAATAGCGAATGCCAAAGGCCTTCGTGTAGCGGGCCTTCACTCTTATGACGGTCACAATCACGAGCACGATTTAATTGCTCGCACTGCACGTTGTGATGCCGATTTTTCGGCTGTTGCTGAACTTCGCAGCCAGCTTGTTCAACGCGGTCTTTCTGTGCCGAACATCGTCGTCGGCGGTACGCCAACCTTTCCGATTCACGCGCGTCGGCCGGATGTCGAATGCAGTCCGGGTACGCCCGTGTTGTGGGATTTTGGTTATGGCGACAAGCTGCCGGATCTCGATTTCCTAGTCGCTGCCGTGTTGTTAACTCGCGTGGCGAGCAAGCCGGGTGACGGCAGGCTTTGTCTCGATCTCGGTTACAAAGCTGTTGCGTCCGAAAATCCGCAGCCGCGCGTGCGGTTCCTGAATCTACCCGACGCCGTGGCGGTCATGCACAGTGAAGAGCATCTCGTGGTCGAGACGCCGGCGGCAGCGAACTTCGCGGTGGGCGACTGCATCTACGCCGTGCCGCGCCACATCTGCCCCACCTGCGCGTTGTATGCGGAGGCGGTCGTTGTCGAGAACGGCCATGCGAGCGGTCACTGGGCCATCGTCGCGCGCGATCGCGCGCTGACGATTTGACGCACGCCTCCGCATGCCCATTTTTCACGAGTGCCAGCGTTGCACAGCCTGTTGCCGTTGGCCGGGGCAGGTGAGGATGACGAGCGAAGAAATCGCGAGGATGGCAACCTTTCTCCAGCTTTCGGAGCCGGAGTTTGTCCAGCGCTACACGCGATTGACCAATGACCGCCGCGGTTTGGCGTTGCAGGACAAGTTGGGCGGCTCGTGTGTTTTTCTCGAAGGCGAGAATTGCGCTGTGCAATCGGTGAAGCCGCAGCAGTGCCGCGATTTTCCGAACCTCTGGAATTTCCCCGGCTTTGAGAAAACGTGCCGCGCACTGCCGCGCGTGGTCGGTGAGGAAGAATACGCGCGACTGGTCGAGGCTGCGACGGGGCGGCGTCCGCCACTGAATGCGCCTCGGGGTTGACCTCGTCCAACCGGCCGCATAGATTGCGTACGATGTCCCCGTTCGGCCCAGAAACAATTAAAATGCTTGGAGCACGCAGCCGTCGCGAGTGGTTGCGACTTGGCGGCTTGAGTTGTCTCGGTCTCTCGCTCGGCGATTTGCTGCAGGCGCGGGCGGCGACGGGCGCAGCGAACAAAGGCCCGTCGTTCGGTCGCGCGAAATCCTGCATCATACTCTATCTCGCGGGTGGCCCCCCGCAGCACGAGACTTTCGATCCGAAGCCCGATGCGCCAGTCGAGATCCGCGGTGATTTTAAACCGATTCCCACCAGCGTGCCGGGCGTGCATTTCAGCGAGTTGTTGCCGCGCACCGCGCGCATCGCGGACAAGATGGCGGTGATTCGCTCGATGAGTACGGACAACAACAGCCACACCGCGAGCGGTTACTGGATGCTCACCGGCTACGAGCATCCGGCGAAGGTCGAGATTCCCGCCAATCCAAGCGACTGGCCGTGCCTCGCTTCAGTGGTGGGCGCGCTGAAGCCGAGCCAGCGTTCGGCGTTCTCGTCGGTGATTCTTCCGGAGATTCTCCACAACGATAACGCGCCGCCGTCGCCCGGCCAGTTCGGCGGATTCATGGGGCACACGTGGAATCCTCATCTCTTCGACTGCAATCCCGCCGCACCGCGGTTTGAGATTGATGGGCTGAAGCTGCCGGCGGAAGTTGCGCCGCTGCGCTTTAGCGAGCGCGTGGATTTATTGCGACACTTTGATCAGCGCTTCGCGCCTGTCTCTGCGAATGGATCCGCTGCGGCATTCGACCGGATACAGCAGCAGGCGTTCGATGTCGTGCACAACGCGACGACGCGCGCGGCCTTCGAGTTGGAGCGCGAGCCGGTAGCTCTGCGTGATCGTTACGGCCGGATGAAATGGGGACAAAGCGTGCTTCTGGCGCGGCGGCTCGTCGAGGCGGGCGTGCGTTTGGTGCAGGTGAATTGGCCGCGCGAAGCGAACGACATGGCGACGGGTTTTCCGGTTTGGGACACTCACAAGAATAACAGCGCGCGATTGCGCGACGTGCTTTGTCCGCAGTTCGACCACTCGTTTTCATCGTTGGTCACCGACTTGAGCGAGCGCGGATTGCTGGACGAAACGCTCGTGATCGCGATGGGCGAGTTCGGGCGCACACCGAAAATCAACGGGGCGGGGGGGCGCGATCATTGGGGACACTGTTTCTCGCTCGCTATGGCGGGAGCGGGCATCGAGGGCGGGCAGGTGATTGGATCGAGCGACAAGAACGGTGGCTATCCTGTGAGCCGACCGCTGCGTCCGCAGGATTTGGCCGCGACCATTTTCCATCTGATGGGCATTGATCCGAACGGCGATTTCCTCGATCCCTTCGGTCGGCCACGTCCATTGACCAATGGCGGCACTCCGATCCGCGAGTTGGTCGGCGCGTGACGCTTCCTTTCACTTTTCCGAAAACAAAAAAGCCGTCCGCCCGAAGGCGAACGGCTTTGAAGTCTACGGAAGACTACTTCTTCTCTTCCTTCTTGGGCTCTTCTTTCTTCGGCTCTTCCTTCTTAGGAGCCGGGGCCGGAGCGTCGCCGCCGCAACCGATGAGGATAGCGGAGAAGGCGGTGAGCGTGAACAGAGCGATGAGTTTCTTCATGATGTGTTTAGTTGTGTTTGTGTTTGAGGATTACGTCCCTGCGGTCCCAATCTTCGTTTCTTGAGCGTGCTTGTCAAATAAAAATCTGATGGGCAGAGGGTTGTGATGGAAGGGCGTTGCCGTCGGAATCGGATTCGGTTACAAACAATCCGTCCGCCCGACGCATGCGATTATGGACTTTGGTCTCACTCACAATGACGGACTCTTACTCTGGACCGCCGTGGCGGTCGCGGGGTTGGTCGTCTTGATTGCTGTAGTGAAGTTGAACGCCTTCGTCGCGCTCATTCTCACATCGCTCGGACTGGGGCTCGCTTCGGGAATGGAACTGACCGCGGTCGGAAAAGCGTTTCAAGACGGCGTTGGCGGAACGCTCGGATTCATCGCCGTGGTCGTCGGACTCGGCACGATGCTCGGAAAAATGCTGGCGGAATCGGGCGGAGCCGAGGTGATTGCGCGCACGCTGATCCACACCTGTGGCAAAGGGTATCTTCCGTGGGCGGTGATGCTCGTCGCGTTCATTATCGGTCTGCCCGTTTTCTTCGGTGTCGGCGTGGTGTTGCTCGTGCCGATTGTCTTCACACTCGCGCGCGAAACCAAAACGCCGTTGCTGCGATTGGGTATCCCGATGGTCGCGGGCCTTTCGGCTTCGCACGGATTGGTGCCACCGCATCCAGGCGTGATGGCGGCCATCGCGGTGTTCGAGTCGGGGCGTGTGGATGTCGGTAAAACGATTCTCTACGGCATCCTCGTCGGCTTGCCGGTGGCGGTGTTGGCGGGGCCGGTATTCGCCAAGTTCATCGCGGCAAAAATCCCCGGGCGCATCGGCGGTATTGGCGAGCAATTGATGAACCGCCAGCCGCCGGCGAATCCGCCGAGTTTTGCCACGGCGCTTTTCACTATTTCGCTGCCGGTGTTGCTGATGTTGCTGGCGACACTCGCAGACGTGACCTTGATGAAAGGCAATCGTTTGCGCGCGTGGGCGGATTTTTTCGGGTCGCCAGTGATGGCGATGCTCGTGGCGGTGCTCGTCTCATTCGTCACGTTCGGGACGCGGTGCGGATTCGATCGCTCGCGCATCCTCAAGTTCACCGAGGACTGCGTGGGGCCGGCGGCGGCAATCATGCTCGTGGTCGGCGCGGGCGGCGGTTTCAGCAAAGTGATTGATGCGGCCGAGGTGGACCAAGCCATCGTCGCGCGGATGACGGGCGTGAATCTATCGCCGCTCCTGCTCGGTTGGCTGATCACGGCGGTACTGCGCGTCGCGGTCGGTTCGGCCACGGTGGCGATCACGCTCGCGGCGGGCATCATGGCGCCGTTGGTGGCGGCAACGCCGGGGGTGAATCTCGAACTCCTCATCGTCGCGATGGGCGCGGGGTCGCTCATCTTGTCGCATTTGAACGACGGCGGGTTTTGGTTCGTGAAGGAGTATCTGAACCTTTCCGTGACCGAGACGCTCAAGACGTGGACGGTGCTCGAGACCATCATCTCCGTGGCGGGGCTTCTGCTCGTGCTGGCTTTGGACGCGCTCATCCGCTATTGCTTCTGAATATGTTCATTCTCGACGTACATCTGGATCTCTCGATGAACGCTCTCGAATGGAACCGCGATCTTACGCGGCCCATTTCTGAGATTCGCGAGCGCGAAGCCGGACTCACCGACAAACCCGATCGCGCGAAGGGAACCGTCTGCCTGCCCGAGATGCGACGCGGACGAATCGGGTTGTGCGTCGCCACGCAGATCGCGCGTTACGTGAAGCGGTCGAATCCGATCAGCGGCTGGCATTCGCCCGAGCAGGCGTGGGCGCAGACGCAGGGGCAGCTCGCGTGGTATCGAGCGATGGAGGAGCGCGGCGAGATGGTGCAGGTGAAGGACCGTGCCGGATTGGAGAAGCATCTCGAGCTTTGGATGAACAATCCGCCGCCGGATGCGCCGGTCGGTTACATTCTCAGTCTCGAAGGCGCGGACTCGATGGTCACGCCCGCCTATGTGGAGCGGGCTTACGCGCAGGGGCTGCGGGCAATGGGGCCGGCGCATTATGGTCCCGGCACCTACGCGCAGGGGACGAATGCCGCCGGTGGACTCGGCCCGCGCGGCCGCGAATTGCTTTCCGAAATGGAACGACTCGGAGTCATTCTCGACGCGACGCATCTGTGCGACGATAGCTTCTGGGAAGCACTCGAGCATTTTCACGGCCGCGTTTGGGCGAGTCACAACAACTGCCGTTCGCTCGTGCCGCACAATCGGCAGTTCAGCGATGAGCAGATCAAGGAATTGATCCAGCGCGGCGCGGTGATCGGCGGCGCTCTCGACGCGTGGATGATGGTGCCCGATTGGATTCGCGGAAAGACGACGCCTGAATCTTCTGGCGTGAAGCTGAGCCATCTGGTGGACCACATTGACCACATCTGCCAACTCGCCGGCAACGCGCGGCACGCGGGCATCGGTACGGATCTTGACGGCGCGTTTGGTCGCGAGCAAAGCCCGGGCGACCTCGACACCATCGCGGATCTTCAGAAATTCGTCGGGCTGTTCCGCGAGCGCGGCTACAAGGAAGAGGACATCGCTGGCATCATGCACGGTAACTTCATCCGTTTCCTGCGTGACGCGTGGAAGTGAAAGGCGTTTCCGCGAATCCCGCTTGGCTTGGCAGATAGCTTCTGATTCACTTCGAACGCCAATGAAAGGAACAACCCGCTTAGCGACGATTTTCTGCTGGCTGCTTCTGGCTGGGATTATTCTCGCTGCCGACTCGCCGTGGCAGGTGGAGTCGCTTACGGCGGATGGCCGCCTCGATTACGATATTACCAAAGGACTGGTGACGGGCACAAAAGGTGTGGTGGTGCGCTATCGTCCGGCGACGAATGAGTTGGCCGAGTTGGTCGCGCAGAAGGTGACGCTCAATCAAAAGACCGGCGACGTGCTAGCTGAAGAAGATGTCACGCTCCGGCGCGAAGGCTTCACGTGGCGTTGCCAGCGGCTGGAGTACAATTTCACGACGAAGATTATCCATTCGGCCGAGTTCCGAGGTGGGCGCGTGGGTAGTTACATCGCCGGCCGCGAGTTGCACGGCACGCAGACGAATCGGTTCTATTCGGCCAAGAACATTTTCCTCACCACCGACGACCTCGAAAATCCGGGCCACCGGATTCAATGCCGCGCGATGCGGATTGTTCCCGGCGAATATGTGGAGATGGATGAGGCGACGCTCTACATCGGTTCTGTGCCGGTCTTCTACTGGCCGAAGTATCGTCGCTCGCTGAAACGGCATCCGAACAACTTGGAGCTGGAGCCCGGCCACCGCAGCGCACACGGCGCGTATTTGCTCGGCACCTACAACTGGACGACAGAGCAGGGGACTTCGGGCGGTGTTCATCTGGATTATCGCAGCAAGCGCGGCGTCGCCTTCGGTCCCGAAGTGGAATACTTCGCCGGCTCGTGGGGCAAAGGCGAATTCAAGTCCTACTTCCTCTCTGACGATATGCCCGGCACGAACCACCTCGGCAGTGCGAATTCGAGCGGTCGCGTGCGGTTGGATTGGGTACATCGCGCGCAGTTGGAGACAAACCTGACGGTGCTCGCGGTACTGAACTGGCAGAGCGATGCCTTCGTGGAAAGGGATTTCTTCGAGTCGCAATACCAGCGCAACGTCCAGCCACAGACCTTTCTTGAGATCAGTAAACTCTGGTCGAACTACAGCCTCAATCTGCTGACGCGGCCGCAGCTCAACAACTATTTTGAGACGGTCGAACGCCTGCCGGATATCCGGCTCACGGGGCTGCGTCATCAACTCGGCGAAACGCCCATCTTTTACGAGAACGAAAGTTCAGTCGGTTACTATCAACGTCAGTTTGCCGACGGCGTCTCGGATCGTTACTCCGCTTTTCGCGCTGACACGCACCACCATTTGTTGCTGCCGCAAACCTACTTCGGTTGGCTGAACGTGACGCCGCGTGTGGGCGGGCGATTGACGCATTACGGCGAGGCGAACGGGCGCGGCGCCAGCACGGCGTCGCACGATCGCTTGGTGGTGAACACTGGCGCGGAGTTTTCGGCGAAGGCCTCGCGTCTCTTTGCTGACGCGAAAAGTTCGTGGCTGGAAGTGGATGGCGTGCGCCATTTCGTCGAGCCGTCTGTGAATTACGTCTTCGTGCCGTCGCCGAACCGTGCGCCGGCTGAGTTGCCTCAATTCGATTACGATCTCGCCAGTCCGCGTTTGCAGCCGATTGAGTTTCCCGAATACACCGCAATCGACGCTGTGGACAGTCAGAATGTGCTTCGTCTGATGCTGCGGAATCGGCTTCAGACCAAGCGCAATGGGGCGATTGAGGATTTCGCCGACTGGGCCGTGTACACGGATTGGAGGCTCAAGCCGCGCACGGGGCAGGCGACTTTTGCTGACGTTTTTTCCGACTTCGAGTTCAAGCCGCGTACGTGGATCACCGCCGGATCGGAGTTACGTTACGACGTGGACAACTCGCTGCTGCGCTTGGCGCACCATCGCGTCTCGTTCACGCCAGTCGCGCGCTGGGCTTTCTCCGGCGGGCATTTCTATTATCTGAGCCATCCGAGCACGGACTCCACTACGGCGGACAACGTGGCGTACACGGCTGTGGATTATCGCTTGAACGAGGATTGGTCGGCGCGCGCGACGCACTATTTCGATGCGAAGGAAGGCAGCCTCGCCGAGCAGCGATACACCCTCTACCACGATTTCCGGAGTTGGGTCGGTGCGTTCGATATTCGCGCGATCAATCACGTCGGCGGTCGGCAGGACGAAATGCAGTTCTCCTTCACCTACTCGATGAAAGCATTTCCGCGCACCCCCCGCCGCTGAGGTTCAGCGATCCTCCGCGCTGAACGTGGCAACTAGCGGACGGTGATCCGAAGCGATGCGCCAATCGTTGCGCGAAAAGATACGTGTCCCTTCCTGCTGCCACTCCCGTTTCATTCCCGAACTGAGGAGGATGTAATCGAATCTCGAAAAACTTTTCTGGCGGTCGTAATGGTATGTCCACGCATTGTCTTTCCCATTGGGAGGCGATGCGAGAACGCCAAGCTCGCGCGGGTAAGTATCGAGCAAACCGCGTCCGGAATCGCGGCCGAGAATGAGCTTGAGTGGAGGTGAATCTTCTGTGTCATTGAAGTCGCCGAGAACGACGAGATTGCTTTCGGCCTTCGCGCTGAGAATCGCATCTACTCTGCGACGCAGGAGCCGCGCTTCATTCAAGCGGAGAGAAGATTCATCCGCGCCGGCAACCTGAAGTTTGGATTTCAAGTGCGCGGCGAGAAGTGTGAAGTGGTAATTCGTGCCGATGCGGATGTCCACTTCGGCAAAGCCGCGCTTCACGAAGAAGCGGCGGCCATCAATCAGGAATGATTCGTTGGTGTGCGGTCGGCGCGCGGCGATCGGAAAGCGACTGAGGACGGCAAGGTGGATTTCGTCGTCGCGCGCGTGGACATGTTCCCAATGCGGATAGTCGAGGCCGCTGCGTTTGAGCGCATCGCGCAGTTCGCTCAACGCATTCGTACTGCCCATCTCCTCCAGCGCAATCACGTCGGCGCGCAGTTCGAGGAGGGCGGCGTGAATGTTGTTTTTCGCCGCGATGGGTTTGGATCTACGTTTGGTGGTGGGCTGATCGAGGTAGTTCTCCAGATTCCAAGTGGCGATGGTGAATTTCTCGGCCCCACTGAGAAGGATCGTTGGCGTGATGAGAATCAACGCAAGCAGCAGGGCGGGAGATGGCATGATGGGAACATAGGCATGGACGCGCTGATGTCAAAGGGAGGGAAGTAGTTTTTGCCAAATGGCACGGGCGTGTTAGACTGGACGCTGATTTGGAACCGAAACTTATGTTGCCGAAAGAAAAAGGGGCGTTGACGGACAAGCAGAGCGAGCGCGACCACCGCGAGCTGCGGATCGACAAGGTGGGCGTGCGCGGGTTACGCTTTCCCGTCCAGATCCGCGACAAGGCGCACGCGTTCCAGAACACGATTGCGACCATCGCGATGTTCGTGGACTTGCCGAAGGAATTCAAAGGCACGCACATGAGCCGCTTCATCGAGGTGCTCAATGCCCACGGCAACATGGTGCATGTGGAGAACATCCCGGACATTCTCAAGTCCATACGCGAGAAACTCCATGCGGAGAAAGCGCATCTCGAGATGGAGTTCCCGTTCTTTCTCGAGAAGAAGGCGCCGGTCTCGGGCATTCCGAGCCTGATGGATTACACTGCGCGTTTCGACGCCGCGGCTACTGGCAAAGAAATCGACTTCGTACTCGAGGTGCGCGTGGGCGTCACCACGCTCTGCCCGTGCTCAAAGGCCATTAGCAAACACGGCGCGCACAACCAGCGTGGATTGGTGACGGTGCAAATCCGTTCGCGGGAGATCGTTTGGATCGAGGATCTCATCGCCCTCGTCGAGGCATCGGCCAGTTGCGAATTGTACGCCTTGCTCAAACGGCAGGATGAGAAGGCCGTGACCGAGCGTGCGTATGAGAACCCCGTCTTTGTCGAAGATCTCGTGCGGAACGTGGCGGTGCGTCTCAACGCCCACGCCGACGTGACATGGTACAAAGTCGAGGCGGAGAACTACGAGAGCATCCATAATCACAACGCCTACGCGTGCATCGAAAAAGGTTGAGCGCCGCGTGTGCGCTGGATGTATCTTGTTCCCAGCGGTCGGCGAGGTGGTCGCGCTATCAGGCTTTCCTGCTCGCTGCGAAAGGAGTGAAACATTTTTGTGGCATATTTGATTTCATTTGCTACATTCACCGCCCTTCTGTCGGGAAGATGTGGCTTTGAGTAGGCCGTATCGTCCGAGAGATGAGTCAGAACTGCGACAACTCGCCGTGAGCACCAAAAAACAATCGAAGCACAAGGCCGCCCCGAAAGCCAAAATTGCCGTCAAGCCGGCGAAGGCTTCCAAGGTCGTTAAGCCGGCGAAGGTCACAAAGGCGACAAAGGCGACAAAGGCCACAAAGGTTATCAAGGTTGCCAAGCCGGCCCCGAAAAAAATCGGGCACATGGTGAAGGCTGCCACGGCTGCGTCCATTCTCGGCGTCGCCGCCAACAGGCATAAGTCTTCCAAGTTCACGCCCGCGGGCATGACGAAGATTAAGTCCGAGTGGCGCAAGTACTACGAGACGCTGCTCGATCTCCACCAACGGTTGCAGGCTCAAATGAGCGGTTTGGCCAAGGAGTCGGCTGAAGAGATGTCCAATTACAGTCTGCACATGGCCGATTCGGGCACGGATAATTTCGATCGCGATTTTGCTCTCAGCCTACTTTCCTCCGATCAAGATGCAGTGTACGAGATCGAGGAGGCGCTCCGGCGTATTGAGCGTAGTGTTTACGGCGTCTGCGAGTTGACCAACAAATCCATACCGAAGGCTCGCTTGGAGGCGATTCCGTGGACGCGCTTTACGGTTGAGGCGCAAGCCCAGCTTGAACGCGAAGGTGCGTTGCGTCACAAGAAACTCGGTGCTCTCGGCAGCGTGGATAGCGCCGGCGGCAGTGAATCCGAGGAAGATGACGATGCAGATGAGAAACCCAGCAAGGAAAAGGAATAATCATGCCCCGCGAAAATGTTACCATCGAGTGCACTGAGGCGCGTAAGGAAGGCAAGGCGCCGTCCCGCTACGTCGCCACGCGCAACAAGAAACTCAAGACGGATAAAATTGAACTCCAGAAATACAACCCCTTCCTCCGCCGCCATACCCTGCACCGCGAAATTAAGTAAACTTTTATGCCCCGCAAGACCAATACCGACAAGAAGGGTACCAAAGGCCGTTCCTCCAGCGAACGCCGTACGCCGCGTCCGAAGCCGAAAATCGACTTCACCGTGGATGCCCTCGATTACAAAAACGTCAATCTGCTCAAGCAGTTCGTCACCGATCAGGGGCGCATCCTGCCGCGCAAGTACACCGGTCTCCCGGCGCATTACCAGCGCCAGTTGAACACGGCCATCAAGCGCGCCCGCCAGATGTTGCTGATGAAGTAAGTTTCACGCTCCGTCGCCGTTTACGGCGGCGGAGTTTTTGTTTGTCAACGCGCTGCGAACGTTTTGCATTTGGTTTTGGTCGTGACGCTAACGGCGATTTGATGACGCGATTATGACTTACCTGATTTTATTTCTCTCGGTGGCGGTGGGTGCCGTGGCTGTGTGGCTCTTTCAGCCGCGCGAACGACGCAGCATCAAGTTGCTCACCGCGTTCAGCGGCGCCTATCTTCTCGCCGTCACTGTGCTTCATCTTTTGCCGGAGGCATTCCGTGAACCGAAAACCTCCGTCGGCTTCTTTGTTCTCGGAGGATTTTTCCTTCAGATCCTGCTCGATTACTTCTCTCAAGGCATCGAGCACGGACACGCTCATTTGCCCAGCCACACTCACGATCACGATCATTCGCACGACGCTGGCCATGACCCTGATCACGGACATGGAGCTTGCGTTAACCAACCTGTGCCGTGGGGAATGATGATTGGTCTGTGCGTGCACGCTTTCATCGAGGGAATGCCGCTGGGGGGGCACGCCGGGCACGACCACGCTGGCCACGCAGGCCACGATCACGGGCATGGCCATGCGCAGACAGCGTTGCTCTGGGGCATCGTCGTCCACAACATTCCCATCTCCATCGTCCTTCTCACGCTGTTGCTTCAAAGCCTCGGACAGCGCGGCAAAGCTTTCGGGTTGTTGTTCATCTTCGCGCTGATGTCGCCGCTCGGCGCGCTCACCTCTTCCATCGCGGAACCGCTCGCGCATTACCACGCCCAACTCACCGGCATGGTCATCGGCATCTTTCTGCACGTTTCGACGACGATCCTGTTCGAGACTGGCGAGGGACATCGTTTCAATCTCTACAAAGCGGCGGCAATCCTCGCCGGCCTCGCAGTCGCGCTGATTAGCGGAACCTTCCACTGACGCCGTATGCCGTGTCGCGGCCACCATCATCACAAACCGCGCTCACTCTCTGAGTTGGCCGCGCGACTGCGTGGCGGTGCGAAGAAATTCACCGGACCTCGCAAAGCTGTCCTCGAGGTGCTCGCCGCGCATCCGCACCCGATGACCATCAAGGACGTCCACTCCGAGACGAAGAGCGAATGCGACCTCGCCACGGTTTACCGCGCGCTGCATCTACTGGAGGAGATGGAACTGGTGAAGCGGTTCGACTTTGGCGACGGCATCGCGCGATTCGAGCTATTGGCCGAGGGCGACGATGGTCATCACCATCACCTCATCTGCACAGAGTGCTCCGACATCATCGAAATTGAGGAATGCTTCACCGAGTCGCTGGAGGAAAAAATCGCCGAGCGCAGCGGCTTCAAGGCCGTGACTCACAAGCTCGAGTTCTTCGGTATCTGCCCTGACTGCCAGAAACGCTGAGCGCGGAATCAGAGGTCGCGCCGCCGGATAAATGCGCCCGACTGCCATTCTTTTTCCGCGCGCGTGCGAATCAACTTCATCCCAGCTTTCTCATACGCGGATTGCACTTGGGCGAACTGCGTTTGCAGGATGCCCGCGAGCACCAACACGCCGTCAGGCTTGAGCCGGTTCAGGATGCGCCCGCATTCGGCGAGCAGCAAATCGTACATGAGATTTGCGCAGATGACGTCAAAGTGCCGACCGCTTTTGAGCGGCAACTTCGTGAGATCCTGTTGGCGCAATCGAACGGAGGAATCCACTCGATTGCGGCGCGCATTTGCTTTCGCGGATGAAACCGAATCTGGATCGAAGTCGAATGCCTCGACCGGCGCGTATCCGAGTTTGGCGGCGGAGATGGCGAGGATTCCCGAGCCGGTGCCGATATCGAGGAGCGTCTGCGCCTGTAGCGTGCGCCGGCTGCGAACCAGTTCT
>CAMASG010000062.1 GCA_945860945.1 Akkermansia muciniphila | reverse complement strand
CAAAGCGCCGAGCACTTGGCCGACTGACCAGTCAATCTCTTGAATCACGTCGCCGAAAAGTCCGGCGCCGGATTTGCCTTTGAACTTGTCGCTCACGAACAGCGGCACGTGCGGCATCGTGTGCGCGAGGTAAAAGAAGAACGGGCGCGACTTGTTGCGCTCGATGAACCGCACGGCGCGCTCGGTGTACGCGGTGGTGAGCGCAGGCTGATCGGCCGGCGTCACGGCGGCATCAATCACCTTCTCGCCCTCGATGAGCGGCAGCGTGGGGTAACTGCCTTTCTTCGCTTCGGGATGATGCGGCCACATGTCGTTGGAGTACGGCAGGCCGTAATATTCGTCGAAGCCGTGCCGCACCGGCAGGAACTGCGGATGATGTCCCAGATGCCATTTGCCCGCCATGCCCGTCGCGTAGCCTTTCTGTTTGAACACCTCGGCCATCGTCATTTCGTCCGCGTGAATGCCGATGCGGGCGTTGGGGCCGAGCGCGCCGTGGATGCCCACGCGATTATTGTAACAGCCCGTGAGCAACGCGGTGCGACTGGCGGAGCACACCGCTTGGCTGACGTGGAAGTTGGTGAACTTGCGGCCTTCCTTCGCCATCCGATCGAGGTGCGGCGTCGTGTAACTCTTGCAGCCGAACGGCCCGATATCGGCGTAGCCGAGATCATCGCAGAAGATCACGATGACATTCGGCGGCGGTGCTGCGGCGTTCGCGCAGAGGGCGGATGCGACGAGCAGGAACATTTTCAAAAAGGTTTTCATGAGATGGATTGGCGAGGGGTCAATACGTTTGATGGCGCGCGTGGCCGGCGGTGACGAGCGCGTCATTCACATTCAACGGCGGCGCATCCTTTTGTTCCAGCCAGATCTCGGCGAGGTAACGGCCGTATTTCTCGCGGCGATCTTTGATGGTTTGCAGCAGCACATCTTTTCCATCGATGAGCGACTTGAGATAGTCGCGCGCAGCTTTGCCTTTCGCGTCGTCCGCGCCGCGAAGTTCGGGCGCGTTGATGCGGTTCAGCCTGAGCTTTTCGCCGCGCAACCAGACGCCGAGGCCGAGATCGATGTCCGCCGTGCACGTGTCGCCGTCATACACGGCGGTGACGTGGGCGCGGTAGTGGAAGAGTTGAAGAGCGAGCGTCGCGGGCATGAGGCCATGGTAGGCGGCGCGCCGACACCGGACAAGTGCGATTGCGCCGAGGAAGCGCGGCCGCGTGTCGCTACTGGAACTTCGCGCCCTGATCGATCCACTGCTTGAGCAGCCCGACCTGCTCGCGGCTGAGAGCGTTTTCGGCTTTTGGCGGCATCGGGCTATCGGGGTCTTCGCGAGCGACGAGTTTGATGAGCCGGCTCTCGGCGCTTTTGCCGGGCACGATGGCGGGCAGACCGCTCTCGCCGCCTTTGAGCGCGAGCGCGGGGTCGTCGAGTCGGAAGTTGCCTTTCTTCTTCTCCGCGTTGTGGCATTCGTAACATGACTTCTGGAGAATCGGCTTAATCTGCGTGGCGAAGTTGATGCTGCCGCCACTCGCGGTGGCGGGCATGCCGCTGCCGGTCGCGGCCGTTTTGACGGCACTGGGTGAAGGAGCGCCCGTTTTGCCGCCGCCTTTGCCTGTCATTTTCACCCAAAGTGTCTGGCCGCCGATGGGGACGAGAAACACGGTGGCCGCCGCACCGCCGAGCACGACGAAAACGGAGGCGAGCACGATGACGAGTGTCTTTTTACTGCCGCCCGCCGCTGCGGCGACAGGCTTGACCGCTTTGCCTTTTTTAGGCGCGGGAACTTCTTCGGGTTCCGGCTCGATGTATTCTTCGGTCGCGTGGCCGTCGGGCAAAATCACGCCTTCGATTTGGTCGAGCGTGCCCCATTCAGTAAGGCCTTCGTGCCACGCCGCATCGGTCGCGAGCAACGTGCCGTCGGCGAGGTAGGCGTTGACGTCATCGAGTGAATACGGTCCGAACTCAGCGCCGTCGCGGTTGATATGTATGTCCATACTGCTTGCTGCTTGCGTCGGGTCAATTACTGGCGCGAAGCATCTACAACCGCGCGCGGCTGGCAAGCGCAAGTTGCAGGAACGTCACTTGATGCCGTCCGCCAAACGCGGGCCGAGCGTGTGGCCGCCGTCGCACACGAGCACTTGGCCCGTGACGAGGTCCGAGCCGGTGATGAGCGAGAGAATGGCCGCGGCGACGTCTTCCGGCGCGCAGACTTTGCCGAGCAGCGCCTGTTCCGCTTTCGCCTCGCGGACTTTCTCGTAATCCGCACCGAGACCCTGTTCGAGCCAGCGGCCCGTGATGAAGCCGGGCGCGACGGCGTTCACGCGGATGCGCGGGCCGAGCGTGCGTGCGAGCGCGATCGTGAGGTTGATCACCGCCGCTTTTGAGGCGCAATACGGAATCGAACTGCCCGCGCCGGTGAAGCCCGCCACGCTGGCGACGTTCACGATGACGCCGCCGTTCGCCTCGAGATGCGGGCGCGCGGCGCGGACACATTGGAACGGGCCTTTCAGATTCACGTCGAAGATACGGCTCCAATCCTCATCGCGCACCGCCTCGAGATCGGCGTGCGGAATGAAGCGCGTGGTCCCCGCGTTGTTCACGAGAATATCGAGGTGACCGAACTCGCGCACGGCCGCAGCCATCATCGCGCGGACCGGAGCATCCTCCGCCACGCTCGCCTCGAACGCGATCGCCTTCACACCGAGCGCGCGGCAGGCGGCGGCGGTTTCCTCCGCGCCATCGCGTGTGCGGCTGTAATTCACGAGCACATGGCAACCGCCCTGCGCGAGCGCGAGCGCAGTCGCTCGGCCCACACCGCTACCGGCGCCGGTCACCACCGCAGCTTTATCTCGGATGTTCATTGGAGTTTTGGTTTTGGAATTGAAAAGGAGTTAAAAAGAAACCTGTCAAAATCGGCGCGGCTTGATGACACCACAACGCGGCGAAGGGTCAAGGTTTCCGTTTCCCGCCGACTTCACCCGTGAAACTTCCGATAACTCACTCAAAACGGCAAAAGATGGGGAAATAGGAAGATGGTGCCCACGACAGGACTTGAACCTGTACGATGTTACTCACTAGAACCTGAATCTAGCGCGTCTGCCAATTCCGCCACGTGGGCATCCCCACAGAGTATTCCCCAACCCCATCGGCCAGCGCAACCACTTTTCCGAGCAGGAAACACGGGGTCAAGCACAGGGGGCGACACGGATTCCCTCGGATTGAGCCCGCGTTCAGTTCGGCGTGTCTGATGCTGAACCGTCAAGTTGTCAAAATCATCGCCAAGCTAGGTTGGCTGGGCGTTTTCTTGGCGCGCTTGGTGTCTTGGGCGGTTAATCCGATGACCGGAAGGTGGCAACGCGCGTGAAAATCCCACGCATCCGCGCGTGGAAAGCACGCGGGGGGGGGGGGGTAAACGAGGGTGAAACGGGCAATAACAGCGTTTTTTAAGGGGTTTTAATGGCTGGCACGCACGTTGCTAGAAGCTATGCCAGACAGGACGCGATTCAGAGGCCACGGGGTAGTGACCTGTGAGTCGCAGCCAAACAACGGAAAACCAAACAACACTATGAAAATTCAGACAAACAAAGCCTCCAAGGGTTTCACCCTGATCGAGCTCTTGGTCGTGATTGCCATCATCGGCATTCTCGCCTCGATGCTTCTCCCTGCGCTCGGTAAAGCCAAGGCCCGCGCGAACCGCATCAAGTGCGTGAGCAACCTCAAGCAGATGGGTCTCGCGTTCAAGACCTACGCGAACGACAACGAAGACAAGTTCCCGTGGTTCACCAAGTCCTCCACTGGTACGGTTACGGCTGATGGCCTTGCGACTTGGCAGGCGTTGGGCGGCGACTTGGGCAACGCCAAGATCCTTCGCTCGCCCTGCGACGGTGTGCGCCTCGACGCGTCGACCTTCACGGGTGCTGCTGGCGCCGCGGGTGTGCTTACTTTAGCCAACATCAGCTACTGGTACTGCAAAACGGCTGACGAGCTGAAGCCCGCGACGGTGCTCTCCGGCACCCGCAATTTAAGCGCCAGCGCCGTCGCGACCGTGGCTGGCTTGCAGAGCCCGTTCGGTGGTAGTACTACGGTTGCTGCGGCTGTTCCCGCTAATTTCGGTTGGGCAGCCAACGTCATGTCCGGTCTCTTGGCCGCCCAAGGTCAGGTTACCCTGAGCGACGGTAGCGCCTCGCAAATGTCGGGGGCGGGCCCGCTTTCGGATTTGGGTAAGCAAGTTACAGCTCACGCCAATTCCTCTGGCGGCAGCCAGACCGGCGCCTTTACGGCCTTCCAGATCTGGCAGCCGTAATTTACCGCCTTCTCACAAAGGCACCCCCTTCGGGGGGTGCCTTCTTTTTTATGAGCCGACAAGGGAAATATATCGGCATTCATCGGCAGCAGTTGTTCCACTGGATTGGCCCTGAAATCGACCGCTCCAGCGGCTTTAGTGGTTCCTTGAGCGATTTGGCTCGATCTCGATATCTCGAATGCTTGCGTGGAACCTTGGAAGACGGTCTCTGGGTGAAGGCTCCACGGGAACCCGAGTTGATTCGCCACGCTGGGAAAGAACTGTCCTTGGACAGGCCGATTGTGTGCTTCACCGAATGGTCGGTGGGCGAGAGTCTTTCGCACACTCGGCGCTATGGCCGGCTAGGCTTGGGCTTCTCCAAAAGCTGGGTGCTGGAGCGGGGCGGCCAACCGGTCACGTATTATCGCCATGCGAAGGGGAGCTTTTTCCTAAGAGCCTTGGTGAGAATCTGGAGATCTTTGGAGGAACAGTCTTGTGCCGACGAATTCCGTTATTTGATGCACTTTACCAAGCGGGTACACAAGCCCAACCCCTCGCGAGATCAACCCCGCAAAAAAGCTGTTAGGAGAGTTACGCCGCCATCACCGGTGCGTCAACCTGTAGCCTCTGACCCATTTGTCAGAAAATATGGGAAGACCATGCCGTATCTGGAGGAGCGTGAATGGCGGATTGTGGCCCATCCCCACTTGGATCGCCCCTCTGGGCGAGAAGATGAGCACTGGGTACGCAACCCTAAAAGTCCGGGGCGGTTGCCGCCGTTTTTCCTGAAATATGCTGCAGGCCGGGAGTTATTCACGCTGGTCTTGCCGGACAATCAAGCAGTATCTCAGGTGCTCGGGGATTCTTGGTTCACTGGCCAACTTTTCCCGAAAAGGAACCCTCATGTGACCGTGTTATCCCTTCAAGATATCGGGACATTCTGAGAAGGCGCTCACGATAATCCTCACGCGGATTCGTGGGTGCCTATCCCTCCTCAGACCCAAAAATCTCTGGCCATAAGCCAGTTGGTCTCCATTAAAGGCCTGCTCTCAGCGCCCCGCGCCTGCCTTGAGTCGTCGGCGGGCTTGGGTGAGTTGGGGTGTTTCGAACGGCAGCAGGGCGAGGCTTTGGTAGATTCGCAGCGCGTCGGCTTTTTGGCCTGAATCGAAGAGGCGGTTGGCCTCGGCGAGGAGCGTTCCTGCCGGCTTGATCCAGCCAAACTTCCCCGCCGCCGCCCGCGCGCGCTGGATTTCTTCGGCGCTCAAGGCAAAGCCGCTGGTGCCGGAAGCCATCAGGTTCGTGACATTTTGACGATGCGGCAGGCTGAGGGCATGGCCTAACTCGTGGGAGGTGACGCGCGGCAGAGGTTCATCCAGCCCGTTTTCGACCTTTCTGAGCGAAGCTGTATGCTTAACGAAGATGGAATCCTGAAAGTAAACGCCATTCACGCCGAATTGCTTGATGTAATAGATGTTGAACGCGTTGGTGGTGCGGGTCTTTTCCGGATAATGCCGCTTCACCCAGCCGCTAAAGCACTGAGCTGTTTTCAGAGCAAATTTACCTCAATTCAGAACACGCTTGGTTCGAGGCAAGCCCGCCGATTGCGCGTTGGTTCCATCAACAATCAGCACTTTCTCAACCATCAACCGCTTCCGACTCAGCCAACCACTGCTTCGCGCGCGGCGCGGCGCTTTGCGGCGAGGCGTTTCACCACCTCATCCGCCGACACACCGACAAGAATCACTGCGCCGATGACGGCGAACTCGATGTGCGTTGGCAGGCCGGTGAGCGTAATCATGTTCCGCAGCACTTGCATCAACGCCGCGCCGATGACGACGCCGAGGATCGCTCCTTCGCCGCCGCGCAGACTGCAGCCGCCCAGCACCGCCGCGGCCACGGCGTAAAGTTCGTAGAAATTCCCGAAGTCCACCGGCTGCGCGGAGTTCACATCCAGCACGAAGAGCGTCCCGCCCAAGCCCGCCAACCCCGAGCAGATGACGTAAGCCAGCAAGATCATGTGGCTGGTGTCGATGCCGCTGTAACGCGCGGCCTGCTCGTTGCGGCCGAGCGCGAGCAGGTAGCGGCCGTAAATGGTGTGGTTCAGAAACACCGCCGCGGCGATGGCGACGAACAGTAGAATGACACACGGCATCGGAACGCCGAAACCGCCGAGGCCGGGGACCGCGAGCTTGCCGGTCGCCAACCAGCGCAAGCCGTCGTGCGCGGCGCCGAAGCCCTGCGTTTGGTCGCCGGTCAATCCGCGCGCAAGACCGCGATAGAGTAGCAGGCCGCAGAGCGTCACCACGAACGGTTGCAGCCGCAGTTTCGTGATGAGCAATCCGTGCGCGAGGCCGATCAGCAGTGAAGCACCCAGCACCGCCGCGAGCGCGACCGGCAGCGGCAGGCCTTTCACCGAGAGCAACCACGGTAGGCCGCAGCCGACGAGACAGATGAGCGAGCCGATGGAAAGATCGATGCCGCCGGTGATGATCACGAACGCCACGCCGATGCTGATGATGCCGAAAAGCGCGGTACGGCGGATGACGTTCTCGAGATTATACGCCGTCAGAAAACGGTCGCTGAACAAGACGGTCACGACGCAGACGGCGACGAGCAGCGCGAAGATACCGAGGATTTTTTTCATTGGTGAAATCGAAAGTGGGGGGAAGCCACAGATGAACACGAACAGGCGCGGATGAGAAATCTGCAATGACCAGCGGCACAATCAGAGATGCGATATCTGTGTGAATCGGGATTCATTCGCGCGCAGGTTTTTTGCCGCCGGTGGCCAGTTGCATCACGGCTTCCTCGCCGAGTTCGGCGCGGGACAATTCGCCGGTGAGCCGGCCTTCGTGCATCACCAGCACGCGATCGGCCATGCCGAGAATCTCCTCCATCTCGCTGGAGACAAACAGCACGGCGACGCCTTCGGCGGCGAGGCGATCCATCAGCGCGTAAATCTCCCGCTTCGCTCCGATGTCGATACCGCGCGTCGGCTCGTCGAGCAGCAGCACGCGCGGCGCGAGCGCGAGCCATTTACCGAGCACGACCTTCTGCTGATTGCCGCCGGAGAGAAATTGCGCGGGCTGCGCGGGCGACGGGGTTTTGATCGACAGCTTCGGAATCATCTCATCGCAGATGGCTTGCTCGGCGGGACGATTCAGAAAGCCGCCACGTTGGTCGCGGCGAAGGCTGGCGAGGGAAAGATTTTCGCTCACCGCCATCTCGATCACGAGCCCCTGCTGTTTGCGGTCTTCCGGAACGAGCGCGATGCCGGAGCGGATGGCGTCGATGGGCGAACGCAGCGCGACGGTTTCGCCGCGCACACGAAGTTCGCCGCCCACGGCGGGCGCGACACCGAAGAGCGTCTGCAGCAACTCGGTGCGACCGGCGCCGACGAGTCCGGCGAGGCCGACGATTTCACCGGCACGCAGTGTGAAATTAATTTCGTGACGCGGATGCGCGGGGGTTCGCACCGCGCGAGCTTCGAACATCATCTCGCCGGGCGCGTGCGATTTCCGTTCGTAGAACTGCGAGACGTCGCGGCCGACCATCAATCGAACCATCGCGTCGTGGCTGATCGCGTCGCGGGAAAGTTCGCCGGCATTCTCACCATCGCGCAGCACGGTGACGCGGTCGGCGAGCTCCTTCACTTCGCCGAGCCGATGAGAGATGTACACGACGCTGACGCCCTGGGTGCGGAGGTCTTTGATGACTTGAAAAAGGCGCGCGGACTCGTGCTGCGTGAGGCTGGAAGTCGGCTCGTCCATGATCAGCACGCGGGCGCGGCTGGCGAGGGCTTTCGCGATTTCGATGAGCTGCTGCAGGCCGATGGGGAGATCGTCCACGCGCGTGTCGGGATCGAGATCGAGGCCGAGCGGGGCGAGGAATTTCGCAGATTCCGAGCGGATGGTGGCGCGATCGACGAAGCCGAAACGGGCCGGTTCGCGACCGAGGAAAATGTTGGCGCCGATGTCGAGGTTGCCGGCGAGGTTCAGCTCTTGATGGATGAGCGCGATGCCGTGACGCTGGGCGGCCTGCACGTCGCGAAGCTCAATCACCGCACCATCGAGGCGCACTTCGCCGGAATCGGGATGCTGCACGCCGGCGAGGATTTTCATCAACGTGCTTTTGCCCGCGCCGTTTTCGCCGATGACAGCGAGCACTTCGCCGCGGCCGAGCGAAAGATTCACGCTGCGGAGTGCACGGACGCCGGGGAACTGCTTGGTGACGCGGCGGACTTCGAGCAAAGGCGTGGCGGGAGCGGTCATCGCGGCAACAATGGCGACGGAGCTTAGTCGCGTTTGCCGAGCTTGATCTTCAGATCGCTCCAGAAGGCCTCGACGTTGTCCTTGCGAATCTGGCGCGCGGGGATGTCGATGAACTTCGATGCGGGGATCACGGTCTTGTCGCCCTTCTGCAGCGCGAGCAGCAGCTCGACCGATTTGTAGCCGTACATGTACGGGTTCTGTACGACGGTGCCGTGCACGTTGCCGTCCTTGATGCTCTGGAGCGTGGCGGCATCTTCGTCGAATGCGACGACCTGCACCTTGCCGAGTTTGCCGGCCTGCTTGAGCGCCTCAAGAATCAGCGGCGGATTGTAGCCGAAGAGGCCGACCATGCAGCCGATGTCCGGATGCTTCGAGAGCGTGTCCTCGACGTGGGCCTTGCCGGCGACGCGGTCAAACTGGTCGGTGAGCGTACCGAGGATGGTGTATTTGTCGTTCTTCAAAACGGTGCCGGGAACATCGTAGTTGGTGGGGTTGTGGGGACGGCCGAGGACTTCATCAATCACACCCTGACGCCGGCGCTTGGCATTATCCTGCTCCAGTCGGCCAATGAAAATCATGATGCTGCCGCCGTTGGGCAGCGCTTCCTTCACGAGCGCGCCGCAGAGGCGACCGGCGGCATAGTTGTCCACGCCGATGTAGAGGAGGCGGTCGGATGCCGGCGCGTCGGAATCGTGCGTGATGAGCTTCGTCTGCTTGGCGACCTTGTTGAGCAGGTCGGTTTGATTCACGGGATCAATCGGGCTGATCGCGATGCCGTCCACGCCGCGCGTGATGAGATCCTCGACGATGCGTTTCTGGTCGCTGATGCCTTCGGTCGGCATGTGGACGGAAACGTTCGCGCTGAGATCCGAGCCGGCCTTTTCCGCGCCCACCTTGGCGATGCTCCAAAAATCCGCGACGCCGTTGCAGACGTACGCGATCCTCGGTTTCTTGGCCGCCGGTGTGGCGCCGGCGCCGGAATCGGATTTTTTGCAACCAACGAAAGCGAACAGAAGAACGAGCAATAGGGCGGGAATGCGGGCGAGCGAACGGTTCATAGAGGGCCGTCTTACCTCAACAGGCGCGAGGCGTCAAGGTGGGAGGCCTTGCGGACAACTTATGCCGGCGGATTCTGCGGCAAAATCACGGTGACCTTCGTGCCCGTCTGCATCTTGGCGTCGGCGATTTCAATCCGTCCGCCCAACTGCGCGATTAGTTGATGAGCGAAGTGCAAGCCCATCCCCACGTGCGGCGCGGCCTTCGTGGTCTGGAATGGCTCGAACATGTGTTCGCGAATGCCGACGTCGAGGCCGGGACCGTTGTCCATGATCTCGATGAGATACCACTTCGGCGCGCTTTTGAGCGTGATGAAAATTCGCGGGGCGTCCTCGCGCGCCACAGCTTCGACGGCATTATGAAGCAGTAGCAAGAACGCGTGCGCGAGCTGGTCCACCGGCCCACTCCAGCGACAGCCGGTCTCCAGCTCGAGCTCCAGACCGAGCGTCTCCGTCTCGAACCGCGTGAGCTTCACGAGGTCCTGCAGCAATGCAGCGAGCCCTACTTCTCGCGCCTCACCGTTCTGTTGCGTGAGCGTGAAAAGCCGGTGGACTTGAGCGGACGATTCGCGCAGCGCGCCCGCGAGATCCCTCAATTGCTGCTGCAACTCCGGCGGCAGCGCGGATTCGGTCGAGAGAATGCGCGCTTGTTCCGCGGCCGCGGCCAATGGCAAATCCACCTGCGCAGCGAGATGGCCGGCGACGAACCCGAGCATCTGCTGTCCCTGCAAATCCCCCCAGCTCGCGCGCACCTGCTGGATGGTCCGCTCCAATTGCGCCTCGGCCTCGTGTTCGTGAATCAGCTCGCGGCTCTTGGCTCGCAGCTCATCGCGCAGAGCCTTGAAACGCAACGCGGCCTTCGCACGGATGATCAGCTCCTGCGGATCGAGCGGCAGGTGGACGAAATCGAACGCGCCGACCTCGAGAATCTCGAGCTTGCTCTCGTTTCGCGCGTCCGCCTTGAGCAACAGGATGGGAGTGTCGGCCAATTGCGGGCTGAGCGTGAGCCGGCGGCAAAGTTCGGTGCCGCTCATATCGGGCAACGTGGAATCGAGGATGATCAAATCGAAGCCGCCGTCGCCCACCGCGTTCAACACCCCTTTGCCATCATCGCAGGTGGTCACTTCCATCCCAGCCGACACCAGCGCCTTTCGCGCCACCACCTGCACCTCGGCCGTGTCATCAGCCAGAAGCACACGCGGCAAATCGGCAGCAACGTCGGCACTGAGGGACATGGTAGCTGGGCGCAAAACCATAGGGAACGCGGCGCAACTTAATGCGAAACCTCAGGAAATCAAGGGGCCGCACCAAGACAGGCTCAAGCAAAAAGGCCCACACACCTTAGCCCGCACCTTGGCGTCTTGGCGGTTTAGCCCCATTTCACCCATCTTTTGGCCTGTTTCCTCTAAAAATCACCTTTCCAGCGTGTCGGAACGCCTTTCCGACGCTCGGGAACGTCGTGCCGGAGGGTTGGAACGCTGCGCCAAGGGATGGGAACGTCTCGCCGGAGGTTGGGAACGGCGTGCCGACGCTCTGGAAGGTCGTTCCGATGGACCGGATTGCCGTTCCGACGCGTCGGCGGAACGTTCCCGCGCGTCGGAAAGGCTCGCCGGTACGTTGGCGGAGCGTTCCGGTGTGTGGGAAAGGACTACTTTTTCACGGCCTTCTTCTTCACGGGCGGCTGTTTGGTGCGCGGTTCGTTGTCGAAGGGCTGGTTGCCGAAGGCTTCGCGAGGCGGTTCGGCGGGGACTTTGAGCTCGGTCCGGAGGCGTGCCAGTTCGTGTTTCAGCTCGACGACGGTTTTCGCGTAAGCGGGGTCGTTGTAGAAATCGCGCAGCTCCTGCGGATCTTTCTGCCGGTCGTAAAGTTCCCAGTAGCCCGCGGCCGGCTTATAGAAGTGGACCAGCTTGAATCGGTCGGTCACGACGCCTTCGTGCGGGCGCACGCGGTGCGGCTCGGGGTACTCGTAGTAATGGTAGTAGAAACTCTTGCGCCAGTCGGCGGGTGTCTGGCCGGCGAGGAGCGGGCGCAGGCTGCGGCCCTGCATGTCGGCGGGGATCGGCAAGCCCGCGGCGTCGAGGAAGGTCTCGGCGAAATCGAGGTTCGAGACGATCTCGTGGTTCACGCTGCCCGCTTTGGTGACGCCCGGCCAACGCGCGAGCAACGGTGTGCGGAGCGATTCCTCGAAGATCCAGCGCTTGTCGAACCAGCCGTGTTCGCCGAGATAGAAGCCCTGATCGGCGGCGTAAACGACGAGCGTGTTTTTGTCGAGACCCTCGGCCTTCAGATAATCGAGCATGCGGGCGACGCCTTCATCCACCGCTTTGATGCAGGCGAGGTAATCGTGCATATAACGCTGGTAACGCCAGCGGACGAGATCCTTGCCCGTGAGATTCGCGGCGGCGAACTTCTGGTTGCGCGGAGCGTAGTAGGCATCCCACACCGCGCGCTGCTCGGCGTTGAGGCTTCCGGGCGTGGAGAGCTTCGCGTCGAGCGGGGTGAAGGTCTTCGCGAGAGTCATATCCTGATCGCGCACGGCGACGCCGCGGTTCGCGTAATCATCGAAGAGCGTCGCCGGCTCGGCGTGCGGCTTGTCCTTGTCCCAACCGAGATGGCGGAGCGCGGGGGACCACTCGCGGTGCGGCGCCTTGTGCTGCGCCATCAGCAGGAACGGCTTCGATTTGTCGCGCTGCTTGAGCCAGTCGAGCGAGAGATCGGTGATGATGTCGGTGACGTAGCCCTCGTGCTTCAGCCGCTCGCCGTTCTTGATCATCGGCGGGTTGTAGTAGATGCCCTGCCCCGGAAGGATGTGCCAATGATCGAAGCCCGCGGGCTCGCTGATCAAATGCCACTTGCCGATCACGGCGGTCTGGTAACCGCCGGCCTTGAGCTGCTTCACGAAGGTCGGCTGCGCGGGATCGAAACGGCTGTTGGAGTTGTTGTAAAAGCCGTTCAGATGATTGTATTTGCCGGTGAGTACCGTCGCGCGGCTCGGGCCGCAGATCGAGTTCGGCACCATCGCGCGCGTGAACAGCATCCCCTCCTTCGCGAGACGATCGATGCCCGGCGTCTCGATCAACTTGCGCGGATCATTGTACGCGCTGATCGCCTGATACGCGTGGTCGTCGGAGAAGATGAAGAGAATGTTCGGCCGCGCCCCGGTCTGCGGCTCAGCGGCAACGGCGACATCGGTGGCCGCAGCGAACAGCGGCAGTGCGAACAGCAGACGGAACAGAGTTGTCATGGGAGGGGGAGTGTTGGTGAAGGTACTACTGCGAATGTAACAGTTTTGGCCATCGCTTCGCGAGTCTTTTTAATCAGGGGGAGTGTTGGTGAAGGCACTCCGCCGAACGTAACGGCTCCCACCGCGCTGTCAGCTTTCTTTTAAGCGGCGAATCACAAAACGGCGAAAGTCGGGCCGGCGCGTTGGCGAGGCGTTCCAGCCGAGCGGCGAAGACTTCCTCAAGACGTTAGCCGTTCCCCCCATCGGCGGTCATGGCGTGCGACGTGGAGGACGGAGAAAACAACGATGGCATCCGGCCGAAGGATGAACAGGACGCGATACCGGAAACGCCGCGCGAATCTCAAGGGCCAGCCCCAAACCAAGGCCCTTCTTCTCCGCCTCGTACCACAGGGCCGCCTCGATGATGTCTGCCTCGGCCTCAGCGCGGACGATGAGGCGACGGATCATCCTTTGAGCTGGGCGCGAATGCGGGATTCCACTTCCTCCCAAGAACTGCCGGCGTCGGGGTTCTGCTCATACGCAACCAACCGCGCCTTGAGGCCGGCTTTCTCCGCCCCAGTCAGCGGGTCGCCCGCATCGAGCCATCCGTCACCGTCCATTTCGGCGAGCTGGGTGCCGATTTCGTGGTACTCCTCCTTGGTGAGCTTGGAGATTGCCTCGAAAATTTCGGCTTTGCTCATGGTGAAAAGATAACGCGGTTTCGCAGCAGTGTCAGTCGGGAATTTGGATCTGCGGCGGACGGCAGGTCATCACTTCTCGTCCGGCCTTTTGTCGTTCACCGCACGCTTCGGTTTCGCCGCGTGCTGGTTCGGATAAAACTGTTTGTGGATCTCGAGCAGACGGCCGAGTTCCTTGATCGGCTCGACGTTGTCTTCCACACGCAGATCCACGTAGCGGTCGTTGGCGCGCGCGTAGCCGCCTTGCTCGCGCACGACGAGCAACGCGGCGGATTGCCGTCCGCGCCGGTCGCCGCCCGCCGCCTCCGCTGCATCGAGCGCGGCCACGAGCCAATCGGCCAACTCGCCCTTCGCCGACGCACGCGCCTTCTCGAACGCCGCGGCCATTCCCTTCACCACCGATTCGCTAGCGAGCAGATTGCCCTGCGCGGCGAACTGTTTCCCCTCGATCTGCCCCGCCCAGTCGTGGCATTTCTCGCCGGTGAAACTCGCAACGCGTCCTTGCGCATCCACGATGCCGAGTTGGCGAAACTCGCGGCGCGCGTCGGCCGCCGTGAGTGCGCCGAGGGTTTCCTTCGCGGATTTGCCTTCGGCAAGCAGCTTCAATCCGTCAGGCCCGTAGGTCACGTTTGCCTCGGCCTGCGTGGCAATGGCGCCGACGCCCGCGCGCGCCCACGGCACGACGGAACCGACGCCGAAGAACTTGCTCTGCACCGCCACCCCGAGATCGCCCGTCGCGGGATCGAAGGCGACGACGGAATAAGTCGCGACAAGTGTGGGCGGCGCATCGCTGCCGTCTTTCTTCGGAAGCGCCTTGGCCGGTTTCACCACGAGCGTGACAGCGAACGTCTTCGCCGCCGGTTTGTCTTTCTCGAATGGCCGTTTGTACTCGAGTCGAACGACAGCTTTCCCTTCAGCCGCCGCAGTGAAGCGCGCGACAAACATTCCACCGCTACCGACGAGGCCAGGGGGAGCGGGAGCCCGCTGATACGCGATGTCGCCCACGGATTTTACGGACGGCTTCTGCGCGTCCGCCGCGTCGATCTCGAGTCGCGCGAGCGACCACGAGTAACCGGTTGTGATGTTGCCTGCGAGTGTGATGACGACGGTGTCGCCAACAACGACGGGCACAACGCGATTGGCGTCCGCCTCGCGCAGATTGAGTTCCGCCGCGGGCGCGGTGTGAGCGAGCAACAGAATCAGCAGAGCGAAAAGTTGTTTCATAGAGTCAGCGGCTGGAGTTCGCCCCCATCGTCCCGCCGCGAGTACGACTTGTCAAAGCCGTTGTGCGCGACCCGCGCTCCTTTTCTTGCCACGGCCAGAAGTTCCAGTGAACATAACCGGAGTGTGCCCTGTCATTGTTGATGCCATGAAAACCGCGCGGCTTTTCTATTTACTGCTGTTTTGCGTGACGGCGGCGAACGCGGCTTCTCCGCTGGCTTCGTCGCGAATCGGCACGCCGGAAGCCATGTCGCTGCTCAAGGCAAACTGTTTTGCCTGTCACAATGACGAGAAGAAAAAAGGCGGGCTGGTGCTGACCACGCGCGAGGCGATGTTGCGCGGCGGCGAGAACGGCGCGGTGGTGGTGATGGGCAAAGCGGCGGCGAGTCGGTTGGTGCAGGTGATGCAGCCGGGCGCCGATCCGCACATGCCGCCCAAGGATCAGTTGACCCCGCGCGCCATCCAATCCATCGAATCTTGGATCAACGCGGGCGCACAGTGGGACGCCGCGTTACTGGTCGATCGTCCGCCGCCCGCGCACGAGCAGCTCGGCGCGTTGCCCACGAACTATGCGCCGGTGTTGGCGTTGGCCATGACGCCCGATGGCCAGCGATTGGCCGTGGGCAGCGGCAATCGCGTCACGATTTACGATCTCACGAAGACCAATCAAGTGCTCACCACTATCACCGGCCATCGCGACGCAGTGCAGTCGCTGGCGTGGAGCACCAACGGCCAGTGGCTCGCCGCTGGAGGTTTTCGCACTCTGTCGTTGTGGGACGCTCAATCCAACGCCACGCGCCAATGGACCACACCCGTCGGCCGTGTCACCGCGCTCATCTTCACGCCGGATGCGAGCACGCTCTTGAGCGGCGAAGCGGCGCCGGGACGCGGCGGCTCGGTGCGCGCGTGGCGCGTGCAGGACAATTCTCCTGTGACCGAGTGGCCCGCGCACGACGATTCCATTTATGGACTGGCCATCAGCGCCGACGGCAAACGAGTGGCCACGGCCGGCGGCGATCGCGTCGCCAAGATCTGGCAGTGGCCCTCGCGCCAATTGGAGGCGGTGCTCGAAGGCCACGGCGCGGCGGTGTACGGCGTGGCGTTGAGCCGTGATGGTTTGCAGGCCGCCACCGCCAGCGCAGATAAAACAGTGATGTTGTGGGATCTGAAAACCAAACTGAAGCTGACGCAAATCACCAGCCACAACGGCGGCGTGACGGGGTTGGGCTGGGCTGCGGACGACAAGATGCTGGCCACTTCCAGCGAGGATGGGTTGGCGCGCACATTCACCAATTTCACCGTGCACAGCGGCGAACAATCCTCCAGCACAGCCACTGAACGGCGACTCGGCGGGGCGGGGTTACTCAACGCCGTGGGGATGTCCGCCGATGGCAAGATGGTCGCGGCGGGCGCGCAGGACGGCGCGGTGTGGTTGTGGAACGACGGCCAGTTGAAGATCAAATGGAAAGCCCCGTGAGAACCGCGCTGATGAAAATTGCGGTGGCCCTCGCGGCATTGCTCGTGGCTGCGGGCTGCGCCTCGTTGCCGGAAGGTGCGCCGCGCGTGTCCACGTTGCAGGTGACGCCCGCGCGCGCGGCATTGGAAACCGGCGGTGTTCAACGCCTGCTCGCGGAAGGCAACGACACGAGTGGAATCGGTGTGGATGTCACCGACTGGGCGGAGTTTGAGTCAGGCAACAAAGCGGTGCTGACGGTGGATGTGCAGGGACGTGTGCAGGCCATCGCGCCGGGCGAGGCGAGTGTCACGGTGAAATATGACGGGCGCAGTCAGCAGGTGATAATCACCGTGCGCGCGCGGCCGGCGAACCAGCCGCTGAGTTTTGTGAAGGACGTGCTGCCGGTGTTGAACAAGGCCGGCTGCAACGCCGGCGCTTGCCACGCGAAGGCCGAAGGGCAGAACGGTTTTAAGCTGTCCATCTTCACTTACGATCCGCAGTCCGATCACCGCGAGATTGTCGAGGATGCCCGCGGACGTCGCGTGTTCCCCGCGTTGCCGGAGGAAAGTCTGCTCGTGCAAAAACCCACGCTGGCCGTGCCGCACGAGGGCGGACAGCGCATCGAACCGGGCTCCGAATCGCATCGCATCCTCGTGCAGTGGATTCGTGACGGGATGAT
>CAMASG010000061.1 GCA_945860945.1 Akkermansia muciniphila | reverse complement strand
GTCAGCTTGTTAATAAGGAGTGCTGGAAAGATGCCGCCATCGCGCACGTCCCACGTCGTGGCGATCACGTCATTCTCGAGCGACAATGTCTTGTCCTTCGATTCCGCGACAGCCTTGCCGGGTTCTCTGCCAGGAAAGGCAATGCCTGTGGCGATGTCGTGCGAAAATGCAGTGTGCGATGCCAGCAGCAGGACGACGAGTAGTGTGAGTTTGGATTTGCTGCTAGGAAATCCCTTTCGACGGTGCCGGGCCGTAGTGGTCCAGGACGCGCATCGGAGACGGGGTGGGAGGGGGGATGTCGTGGGCTTCAGCGCCTCCGTGTGCAACGACTTGCCAAGGAAGATATGCGCCATCCCCGCCAGAATCGCGATGATTGCGATCACCACCAGCAATTCGATGAGAGTGAAGCCGGCCAACCGCACGCGGGGTCGGCGACTTGCCGTCGCCACCGACCACGAGCACTGGCCGAGAAGGCGCAGTTGAGATAAGCGCTCGTTCACAAGCAAATGATTGTCCATCAACCGACGCTGGAGTCAACCGCGCATTGAACTGTTTCTGAGCCTGATTGGAGGCGCGTCAACCCTCGTTCTGGTTTCCTCCGCTGGCGGTTGAAGCCTGCCAAGTCTGGCGGATGGATCTCGACGCCACAACGTGCTCATTTCGCTCCCGATGGCGATGGCTCATCTGGCGTGCCGTGCCGGTAAAAACTTGAAGCCTCACACCCTTCCGCGCGTCTATCTCTCCAACATAGGGGTTTAAAAGTATTCGGACGTATCAGGGAAACCCCGATACCCAAGAACGAATATCCAAATTATGGTCTGGAACGTTTTGGAGGGGAACAAGCCAATGGCCACCTTGGACACATCTGCGCGCCACGCCGCGACGCCGACCGAACCACTTACGAAACAAGTCGGCGAGGACGAGGTCGGCCAAATTGCCATCGCCTTCATCGTCGGCAGCGTGGCTATCGCCACAGTCCTCCTTGCCACGGCCGTCATCCTCTATCTGAAGTACCGCTAAAGACCCTGCTGCGCCTCGCCGTCCACCCGAGATCACGCCGGCTTGATGTCGCTGAAAATTCGTGTGGTCACGCGCAACCTCAAGAGCCGCGCCAACGGCGTGCGGCCGTTCTCCTCGAGTGATTCTCCCAACGCCGCCTCTTTGCCCGCGCCCGAAGCCATCACCCACACTTCATTGGCCGCAGCCAACGCGGCGTAGCCGAGCGTGATGCGCCGTGGCGGCGGTTTGCTGGCTGTCACCGCGCGGAAAACGGCGCCGCGCGACATCGCTTCCTCGCTCTCGCTGGGAAACAGCGAAGCCACATGGCCATCCTCCCCCATCCCGAGGAATACGAGGTCGATTGACGGTTGGCCCGAAGCATTCTTCGGTACAACGCTCTCAATCTCCCGCGCCGCTTCGACCGCAGCTTCCTCCGGCAGGAGTTCGCCACGCACGCGATGGATCTGCGCCGCGGTGATGCCGAGCGGCTTGAAAAGATTCTCGTTCGCCAGCGCGAAATTGCTCTCCGCATCGGTTGGCGGCACGCAACGTTCGTCGCCCCAGAAGAAATGGACGTTGGCGAAAATCTGCGGACGCCCAGCGGTGAGCCGGACCATCTCGGCGTAGAACAGCTTCGGGATTCGTCCACCGGAGAGCGCAACGCAGAACGGCGCACTGAGCGAGCGTTCATCAAGCAATTTCAACCAGCGCTCGGCCACGGCACGAGCGAGCGAGACATTATCAGCGAATGAAATCAGCTCGTGACGCGGCATGGTCCGGTCACTTCAGCGGCTGCGGATCGCGCCAAACATGACCGACCTGCGCGAGCAGATCCTCCGCCGCGACCGGCCCCCACGTGCCCGCCGAGTAGAACTCGCGGTTGGTGAGCGGCTTGTCGGCCCAACCCGCGCGGATCGGATCCACGATTCCCCATGCCGTCTCCACTTCGTCGCGACGAATGAAAAGCGTCGCGTCGCCGGCCATCGCTTCGAGCAGCAGCCGCTCGTAAGCCTCGGGCGTGTACGCGCCGAACTCGGTGTCGTAGCCGAAATGCATCCGCACCGGTCGCACCTGCGTGCTGGTGCCGGGCACCTTTCCGTTGAAGCGAATGGAGATGCCCTCGTTCGGCTGGAGACGAAGCGTGAGCGCGTTCGGATCGAGTTTGCCGCCGGACTTCGCGGCGAATAGAACGTTCGGCGTCGGCCGGAACTGGATGCGCACTTCGCTCGCGCTGAGCGGCAGATTCTTGCCGGTGCGCAAATAGAACGGCACGCCGCTCCAGCGCCAGTTGTCGATGAAGAGCTTCATCGCGGCATAGGTCTCCGTGTTGGAACTCGTCGCGACCTTCGTCTCCTGCCGGTAGCCGGGGCGCAACTGATCATCAATCATCCCCGCGAAATATTGGCCGCGCACCACCTGCCGCGCGACATCCTCCACGCTGAGAGGTCGGATGGCTTTGAGCGCTTTCACCTTCTCGTCGCGCACCGACTCGGCTTGAAGCGAGACCGGCGGCTCCATCGCCACCAGCGCGAGCACTTGAAGCAAGTGATTCTGGACCATGTCGCGAAGCGCGCCCGCCTCCTCGTAATAGCCGCCACGCCCGCCGACGCCGAGCTTCTCGCTCACGGTGATCTGCACGTGGTCCACCGACTCGCGGTTCCAGAGTCGCTCGAAAATGGAATTGGAGAAGCGGAACATCAGGATGTTCTGGACCGTCTCTTTGCCCAGATAATGGTCGATACGGAAGATCTGTTTCTCGTGCGCGAAGCGCGTCAACTCGGCGTTGAGCTTGTAGGCCGAAGGCAAATCGTGGCCGAACGGTTTCTCCACCACCACTCGCTGCCAGAATGGCCCAGCGTCGTTCATGGCCAGCAGACCGGCCGCGTGACACTGCTCAACCACCGGCGCAAACTGGCTCGGACCAATCGAGAGATAGAAGAGCAGATTGCGCCGAAGCCGTTCGTCAGGAAAAGTTGCCAGCAGATCGGACAGCTTTTTGTAGGCGGCCGCGTCGGTGAGGTCCCCTTGGCAATAATGCAGGTTCTCCGCGAAGGTGTCCCACTTCACCGCGTCCACCACCTTCGTGCGCGAGAACTGCTGGAGCGCCTGCTTCATCTCCTCGCGAAAACTGGCGTCGGATTTCTCGCGCCGCGCAAAACCGATCACGCGGAACGGCGTCGCCATCTGTTTCTCGACGGAAAGATGGTAGAGCGCGGGGATGAGCTTGCGGGCCGTGAGGTCGCCGCTGGCGCCGAAGATGACGATGGTGCACGGCTCCACGGCTTTGCGGCCGGAGTCGAGTCGGCAGGTGAGCAGTTGGTCGAGTTGATCCTCTTGCATAAAGCGGGGCTGAGAGTGGAGGACACCGCCATCGTTTTCAATCCTTCTTCCGTCAAGCCCGCTGAATCCGGCTCATGCGAAAACAACGCGCGATTAATCGTAACACTTCACGCCCGCGGATGAAACTTCCGGTGCACCTCGCGCAATCGGCTGCCCGCCACGTGCGTGTACACCTCGGTGGTGCTGATGCTCGCGTGCCCGAGCATCTCCTGGATCACACGCAAATCCGCACCGCGATCGAGCAGGTGCGTGGCAAAACTGTGCCGCAACATATGCGGCGTGATATTGCGGCCGATGCCCGACAGTCGCGCGCGGCGCTTGACCCGCCACCAGAGCGTGACCGACGCGAACGGCGTGCCACGCTTCGTCAGGAACACGTTCGCCGAGGAACGCGGTGTGACGAGCTGCGTCCGGCCCGCATGGAGATAACGCTGTATTGCCGCGATCGCCGTGCGACCGACTGGCACCACGCGCTCTTTGTTGCCCTTGCCAATCACGTTGATAAACCCCGCCTCCAAGTGCAACTGCTCCAGCCGCAGTCCGCGCAACTCCGCCAGGCGCAACCCGCTCGCGTAAGCCAGTTCCAGCATCGCTTGGTCGCAAAGTGAATCGGGCGTCTCCGGCGTGAGCGGCCGCAGCAATCGCTCCACCTCTTCAGTCGTGAGCGCTTTTGGCAAACGCTTCCAACGCCGCGGCAGCGCAAGCCCTTCGGCGACATTCCGCGACACGTGCTTCTCCGTCTCAGCAAATTTGTAGAAGGCGCGCAGCGCCGCAATCTGAAGATAAGCGCTCTCGGAGCTCAGCCGCTTCGCCGATTCCTTCGGCTCGCCATCGAGCGGACGCCCCCGTTCGTGCTGGAGAAAATCCATCAGATGCCGCAACTCCACCGTGCGCCAGCCGGCGATACCGTTTCGCTCAGCCCACGCGACGAACTTGCCGAGCAACGCCGCGTAAGTGCGCTGCGTGTGATCCGCCTGCCCGCGCTCGTGCCGCAAATGCTGCAGGAAATCTTCGACGAGATTTTGCATCGCCGCCGCGATTCTCGCTACCAACCCACGCCCGCGCAAGCCGCGAAGCGTTCAGCGCACCCGCGCGCGGCCGAACGTCCAGCTCAACCCACCTTCGATAATATCCGCTTTGAAATTACCGCCCGTCGCGCTCATGCGGCCAACCTCGGCGTTCAGAGCTAACCCGCGCCAGATGTTCCAACGCCAACCGACCGTCCCCTGCGCAATCAATCCGCCGCCCACATCCATCCCGCCGCCACCACCCGCGCCGGTCTCGAGATGAAGACTGAACGTGTGGTCACCACCAAAGTTCACCGGCGGCGCGGAGAGACGTCCACCGATCAAGCCTTCCGAGTAACCCCCGACGCGTCCCTGCCACGCGCTCGCGCCGCGTCCAGTGAATGCCAGCCAACTCAACAGCGGCTTCTCGATGCCGGCCGAGATGAGGTTCACACCCTCGGTCTGCGCAGCGCCGCCCCGATAATTCACGCCGCTGTGTGGGAAGTAAGTCTTGTTGCCGAGCGTCACAACCCAGTCATCAATCTCCACGCGCTCGCCCGCGAGAACCGCGCTTTCCGGCGGCGGATTGCCGGCGAGCTGCACTCCCTGCATGTCCCAATACAACATCGCCTGCACTGTCGGCACTGTGAATTGCCCCTGTGGCGACCACGTGTAACCACCCGCGAGACGCACCGTCCAGTTGCGCGTGAGCCGTGCGCCGATGCCAGCCATCGGTTGCAGCAACAAGCCGCCGCCGGTGTCCACGTCACCGCCACCGCCCGCGCCCACGAGCATTTCCGCGTCGAACCACCAACGTTCCGTTAGCTCTTGCCGCCAACCGAGACCGGTCATCACCGCCATGTAACCGGAGACGTTGCCGCTGAACGCGCCGTAGGCTTCGAGCGGCAGGAAGAAATTATCGTCAATCGCTCGTTGGTAACTGACGCCAACCAAATCGATGTGGTTCGCCAGCGCGCCGCCGGAGCGATTGCGCGAGGAAGAGGGCGGTAGATAGCTCATGAACGCGGGTCCCACGCGGCTTTGGTCGGCGAACCATTCCCACGCACCGAGCCGTTCCTCGGGCTTCGCACGCCGCGCCGTGTAACTGCCGACGGGAATCGTGATTCCGAAAAACAAGTCCGTGCTATCAATGCTGCCCGAAGGAAAACTCACGCGGCTCACTTCAAAACGCAGGTTCACCGGACCGACCTCCTGTTCCACACCGAGATGCGGCCGCAGCATCAAGCCGCCCCCTTGTGGCGCACCCGCCCCGCCGCCGCCTCCGGCAAACATGCCCGCATCGAGCGCCAGTCCGCGATAAATCTCCTGACGCCAACCCGCGCTCGGTCCCCACACGAAAAGGCCGCCGCGATTACCATCCACCGCACCGTAACCGCCGAGTCCGAGATACAATCCCGGCAACGATTCAATCGGCCCCGTCAAATCATAGTGCGCGCTGGCGAGGCCCATCTTCTCGCCGGCCGGCAGTTTCACCCGCTCATAACCGATTCGCCAACGGTTCCAATGCCGCTGCAAAAAGACATCATTAGTCTGCGCCATCGCAGCGAACGAAATCGCGGCGAAGAAGAAGACCGCAAGAAACCGCTTCACTGGGCGCGCGCTGGGAAGAAAACTCCTCACGCAGAGATAGCCGAGACGCCGTGCCGTTGGCAACGGTGATCTGCCGCGCGACTAGAGCTTCCGGCCGGTGAGTTGCTCGTAAGCTTCGAGGTATTTCGCCTGCGTCTTGGCGACGATGTCACCAGGCAACTCGGGCGCGGGCGGGTTCTTGTCCCAGGTGAGCGTCTCGAGGTAATCGCGCACGAACTGCTTGTCGAAGCTCGGCTGGCCTTGGCCGGGCTTGTATTGGTCCGCCGGCCAAAAACGCGAGGAGTCGGGCGTGAGCACTTCGTCGATGAGGATCAGGTCACCGTCGAACTTACCGAACTCGAACTTGGTATCGGCGATGATAATGCCGCGGTGGCGGGCGTAATCGCGCGCTTGTTTGTAGATGCGCAGGCTCAGGTCGCGCACCTTCTCGGCGACGGCGGCGCCCTCGATCTTCACCGCTTCATCGAAGGAGATGTTCTCGTCGTGGCCGCTCTCGGCTTTGGTGGAGGGGGTGAAAATCGGCTCGGGCAACTCGTCCGATTCGCGCAGGCCAACGGGCAGCTTGATGCCGCAGACGGTGCCCTGCTTCTTGTATTCCTTCCAGCCGGAGCCGGAGAGGTAGCCGCGCACGATGCACTCGATGGCGAGCGGTTGGGCCTTCTTCACCACCATGCTGCGGCGAGCGAGCGTGTCGCCAAGATGAGCGAGCTGCGCGGGCAACTCGCCGCTCCGGCCAACGCGGTGGTTCGGCACGAGCTGCTCGGTCTGGTCGAACCAGAAGTGCGAGATCTGCGTGAGCACCTCGCCTTTGCGCGGGATGCCGTTGGGCAGCACGCAGTCGAAGGCGGAGATGCGGTCGCTGGCCACGAAGAGGAGGTGCTCGCCGAGATCGAACACCTCGCGCACCTTCCCGCTCTTCACTTTGACGATTCCGGGGAGGTCGATTTTCAGCAGTGTCTCGTTCATCGCGGCGGATTATGTGGAAGACGCCGCGCGAGCCAAGTGGAAACTGCTCACAATCGCCAGCGCCGCGGCACTCGACAACCGCACAGCCCCTTTGCTAGCGTGCGCGAAGTGAACATTCTTGTCACAGGTGGCGCGGGTTTCATCGGTTCGCACGTGTGCGAACGGCTTTTGAAACAGAGCCATCACGTCTGGACGATCGACGACCTCAACGATTACTACGACCCCGCCATCAAGCAGGGTCGCCTGCGCCATCTGCAAGCGCTCGCGAAGCCGTTCACGTTCGTCCACGGCGACATCACGGACCGCGCGGCGGTGGATGAACTTTTTGCCAGTGTCCGTTTCGACCAGATGATCCATCTTGCCGCGCGCGCCGGCGTGCGACCGAGCCTTCTCGATCCCATCCTCTACGCGCGTGTGAACGTCGAAGGCACGGTGAACCTGCTCGAAGCCGCGCGGCTCAGCGGCGTGAAGAAGGCGACCATCGCCTCCACCTCCTCGGTGTACGGCACGAACTCGCGGCTCCCCTTCTCCGAGGACGATCCGATCTTCACCGCCATCTCGCCGTACGCCTCCACCAAGCTCGCCTGCGAATCACTCGGCCACGTCTATCACCACATCTACGGCATGGATGTCTGCGTGCTGCGCTTTTTTACCGTGTACGGCCCGCGCCAGCGCCCTGACCTCGCCATCTACAAATTCTGCAAACTGATCGGCGCCGGCAAACCGATCCCCGTCTTCGGCGACGGCTCCACTTCGCGCGACTACACTTACATCGATGACAACGTGGACGGCGTCGTCGCCACCACGAACCGCGAGTTCGGCTACGAGATCATCAACCTCGGCGAATCGCAGTCGGTGAAGCTCGACTACATGATCGAACTGCTCGAGAAAGAGCTCGGGCGCAAAGCCATCATCGACCGCCAGCCGATGCAGCCCGGCGACGTGGTCGCCACCTACGCGAACATCAGCAAGGCCCAGCGCCTGCTCGGCTACAATCCGCAGATCAAAATCGAGGAGGGAATCAAGCGCTTCGTCGCGTGGTTCCGCGAAGCCCACGGTGTTTGAACCACCCCGATGATCGCGGAGTTCATCTACTGCACCCTCCTCCGCCCGCGGCCGCTCCGCCGCCTCGCCAACTGGCTCATTCGCGCGCTGCTGCCCCGCACCGTGCGCTACGATGACGCCGTCGTCGTTCTCAATCCGCGCGATCCCGTCGTCTCCGGCGCCCTCTTCTTCCGCGTGTACGAGCGCGGCGAACTCGCCTTCTTCCGCGAAGCCTGCCGCCCGGGAATGACCTTTCTCGACGTCGGTGCGAACATCGGTTTCTATACCGCGCTCGCTTCCAAACGGATTGGTCCCTCTGGAAAAATCATCGCGCTCGAACCGGATCCCGAGAGTCACGGTTTTCTGAAGCAGACCATCGCCGCCAACAACGCGACGAATGCCACGGCGCTGCCCATCGCCGCCGCTGCGACGCGCGGGCGTTTGAAACTCTTCGTCTCCTCCGATAACCGCGGCGACAACCGGCTTTATCAACCTGACACCAGTACCACGGCTGATTGGCAGGCCCTCGAAGTCGAGACCGAGCCTGTCGATGAACTGCTCGAACGGCTCAGCGTCGAACGCGTGGATCTGATCAAGATCGATGTGCAAGGCGCCGAGGGCAGCGTCATCGCCGGCCTTGAAAAGACCATCCACCGCTCGCCCGGCCTTGTGATGATGGCCGAGTTCTGGCCTCACGGTCTTCGCCAAGCTGGTACCGACCCAAAAGCCTTCCTCGAAAATCTGCGCAGCCTCGGTCTCGAACTTTTTGAACTGACCTCAAAAGGCGACCGTGTGCCGCTCACCAACTTCGACGACCTCATCGCCCGCCACCCCGGCCGCCGTTACACCAATATCATCGGCCGAAAGACGGCCTGACCGTGCGCGCTCGACACCCACATGTGTCGTCGCTAAGCTCCGCGCGAATGGAGGCCGCCACAAAACTGCTCCGCGAACTCGTCGCGCTGCCGAGCGTGAATCCCGCCTTCCTCCCTGCCGACGATGCTCGTGCCGGTGAACAGCGCGTCGCCGAGTTCCTCGCTCATCAAGCCCGCAAAGCCGGCCTCGATTTCGTCGGGTTCCAGAAAGTCGTCCCCGGTCGTTCCAATTTTCTCACGAGCCTTTCACCGGTCGGCAAAGTCGAACGGCGCATTCTACTCGCGCCGCACCTCGACACCGTCGGCGCAGAGGATAACCAATTTCGTCCCGTCATCAAAAACGGCCGACTCCACGGCCGCGGTGCCTGTGACACCAAAGGCAGCGTGGCTGCTTTCTTCACCGCGCTCTGCGCTGTCGCCAAAAGCAAACAGCGGCCTCAGCACACCGAAATTATTTTTGCCGGACTCGCGGATGAGGAGTACGGCCAATGCGGTTCGCGCGCGCTGGCCGATAGCGGTTTCGCGGCCGATCTCGCCATCGTCGGCGAGCCAACCCACTGCCGCGTCGTCACCGCCCACAAAGGCGATCTCTGGCTGCGATTAGAGACGCGCGGCAAAGCGGCGCACGGCGCGCGTCCCGAACTCGGCCGTAACGCCGTCCACGCGATGGCGCGCGTGGTGGATTTGCTCGAGACCGATTACGCCACGCAACTACGCCGACGCCGACACCCGCTGCTCGGCCACGGCACCGTGAATGTTGGCAGCATCCGCGGCGGCGTGCAGGCGAACATCGTGCCCGATCGTTGCGAGATTTCCATCGATCGCCGCACGTTGCCGGGCGAAACGCAGGCCAGTGTCCGCCGGGAAATCCAAGCGTTGCTCCGCAAACACAAACTCGCGGCGACCATCGCCAAAAGCGCGCTCTGCCCCGCATTGGAGACCGACCCGCGCCAACCGCTCGTCCGCGAGTTCCTGAAGGCCGCCGGCCAGTCGCGCCCAATCGGCGTGGATTATTTTTGCGACGCCGCCGTCCTCGCCTCTGGAGGAATTCCCAGCGTCGTCTTCGGCCCCGGCGACATCGCGCAAGCGCACACGGCCGACGAGTGGATCGCGCTGAGCCAACTCAATCGCGGCACGGCGCTGCTCACGCGCTTCCTGCTGTTACTGCCCTGACCCGCGATGAACCGCGAACCCCTCGTCACTTTCCTGCGCCAGAGCGGCGGCCTCACGGGGGCGATATTCCTCGCCGGCCTCGCGTCGTATGCCGTCCACATCTTCGCGAAGGAGATGCCGAAGGCCGACTACGGGGTGTTCACGACGTTGCTCCAAGTGCTGAACCTCGTCGGCATCCCAGTCCTTGGATTGCAAGCGGCGCTGGCGCAACAGACCTCCGCTGCACAGACCGAGGCCGACCGCCGCCAACTCGCCGCCACGCTTCGCGCCGTGCTTCGCTGGACATTCGTTGGATGGGCCGCAGTAACCGGCGTGGCGTTGCTTTTTCAAAACCAGTTGCTCGCGGCGCTAAAAATCACCAGCCCCGGTCCGCTTTGGATCACGCTCTCCTGCGTATTGATGGCGCTTTGGCTGCCAATTTTCTCCGGCGTGCTGCAGGGACGGCAGAACTTCCTTCGACTCGGCGGCAGCATCTTGTCGCTCGGTGTGGTGCGCTTGACCAGCATCGCCGTCATCGTCGGTTTCGGCGCACAGGTGGCCGGCGCGATGGTCGGCGTCTGGCTCGGTTACTTCGCCGCGCTCCTGATAGCTTGGTGGGGAACACGCGTGGCGACGGATAATAATCCGCCCGATCGATTCCTCTGGCAACCTTGGTTGAAGCACTGGGTCCCGATCAAATTTGGCGCAGGCACCGCGATTTTCTTGATGTGCGCGGATATGGTTTTTGTGCAGTACTATTTCGACGACCGCGAACAGACGGGCCTCTACGCGGCAGCGGGAATGATCGGGCGAGCGCTGGTCTTTCTCGTCAGTCCGATAGTGATGGTGATGTTCCCGAAAGTAGCGCGCGCGGCGGCGACAGGGGAAAAAAGCGGTGTGCTGTTCCAGACGCTCGGCCTCACCGCGCTCATCGCCGGAAGCGCGGCCGGTTTCTGTACGCTGTTTCCGGAACTCTCGTTGAGTCCCGTGTACGACAAGTCGTTCCTGCCCATCGCGCCGCTGGTGCCGTGGTTCGCGTGGGCGATGATGCCGCTGGCGCTCGCCGGCGTATTGAATAGCCATTTGCTCGCGCGAAAGCGTTACGCGGTCGTGCCGTGGTTGGTGCTGGTCGCGGCGGGGTACGGAGTCGCGTTGAACGAGGTTGCGAAACGCTCCGGCACGATGGAACCGCTGGCCGGTTTCACGCGCGTGGTGCAGACGCTCGGCGTGTTCAACCTGCTCTTCTTCGCCGTGGCGCTCTTCTTCTCGTGGCGCGACCGCGAGCAAGCTGCGTCGAAAGAAATCTAACTCCGTTTCGACTCCGCTCCCGGACGCGGTGGGGGCGCTCGCAACAACGTGAGATACACCCACGTCTCCAGCGGACGCAGCGGCGCCAGTAGTCGGTAAAACGGCGAATAGACCAACCGCAGCCGCACGACGGAGAGGAACATCACCAGCGCGCAACGCCAGAGATTGGCGGTCACCTTCGAGCCGAGCTTGTCCGCCCACTCCACCGGCACCTCACGCACGCTGAACCCCGCGCGCTTCAGCGCGACGAGCAGGTTCACATCGAAGGCGAGATCGGCGATACGCAGTGCCCCGTGGATTTTCTCCGCTGCCGCGCGCCGCATCACTTTGGCAGGGCATTGCGTATCCTTGATGCCAAGCCAGAACAACGTCTCCACAACCAAGTGGAAGCAGCGACTCACAAAGCGCCGCAGCCGCGTCTGGCTTTGAAGCAACACCGAGCCGGGCAACCAGCGCGAGCCGATCATGCAGTCCGCCTCGCCGTCAGCACAGCGACGGGCCAACTCACAAAACGCACTCGGCGGCGTGGCTCCATCGGCGTCCACGTAACCAATCAGATCGGCGTTCGGCGCGAGACGAAGCCCTTCGATGAGCGCGCCGCCTTTGCCGATGGGCGCAGGAAAATTCAGCGCGCTGATCTCGGGGAACTCGGCAGCGACGCGGTTCACCACGCCGAGCGTGTTGTCGCGGCAGCCGTTCAATACCACCACAAGCTGGAATCGACCCGTGTGATGCGCACGAAAATGGGCCGCATACTCGCGAAGCACCGGCTCAATGCGGTGCTCCTCGTTGTACGCGGGAATCAGCAGCAGGATGCTGGGCGCAGACGACACGGACGTGAGTTAGCAAAGCACCGCTGAAATGTCGAACGCCGATTCAACACGCTCGTTTTCAAGAAAGGTTCACCGGATCGATATCCACCGTCAGCATCACTTCCTCGGGTAATTTGAAAACAGCCATGAGCTTTGCCAGTTCGCGGCTGAGTTGGCTCATGCGTCCCGTGCGAAGCATCAGTTGATGCCGATAAAACGTCTCGGCGCGAGCCAGCGGCGCCGGCGCGGGTCCGGCGATGACGAGATCCTTCCAATCCTTCAACGCCTTCTCCAGCTCCTTGCGCAGGTGCTCGGCAGAAAAAGCCACCTTCTCATCGTTGCGCCCTTTGAGCGTGAGCAGCGCCACACGGCCGAGCGGCGGATAGTGAAGCTGAGCGCGAAACCCGACCTCCTCATCGTAGAACCCCACAAAGTCGTGCCGGCGCGCAAACTGGATCGCCGAGTGGAACGGCGTGAAGGTCTGCACGATCACTTCGCCCTCCACGTCGCCGCGGCCCGCGCGACCCGCCACCTGCGTGATGAGTTGGAAAGTACGCTCGGCTGCGCGGAAGTCAGCCTGATGCAGACTCAGATCGGCGTGGATAATTCCGACAAGCGTGACGTTCGGGAAGTGCAGGCCCTTGGCGATCATCTGCGTCCCGACAAGAATGTCAATTTTCCCGCGGCGGAAATCGCCGAGGATAGTTCGATAATCCTCTTTGCGCTTGAGCGCGTCGGAATCCATCCGGCGCACGTTAGCTTTCGGGAACAGTTTCACCAGTACGTCCTCGACCTTCTCCGTGCCGGTTCCCGCAAAGCGGATGGCTGCATTGCGGCATTCGCCATTTGGACAAATGCTCGGCGCTGCCGTGGCGTGACCGCAAATGTGACAGCAGAGCCGCTGCTCGCGGCGATGGTACGTGAGCGACACGCTGCAGTTCGGACACTCGGCCACGTAACCGCACTTTGGACATTGCAGCGACGTGGCGAAGCCGCGACGGTTGAGGAACAGAATCGTCTGCTCCTTGCGTTCCAACCGCGTGGTGATGGCGTCCTTCAGCCGCTGCGCGAAAATCGGCGGCCCCTTTTCCTTGTGTCCCTCCTCCCGCATGTCCACCACGCGCACCAGCGGCATTTTCTTGTCGTCCGCGCGCGACGGCATTTCGATCAGCGCGTACTTTCCCTTCTTCGCGTTGTGATAACTCTCCAGTGACGGCGTGGCCGAACCGAGCACGACGATCGCGTTCTCCATCCGCCCGCGAACCACCGCCACGTCCCGCGCGTGGTAACGTGGTGACTCCTCCTGCTTGTAAGAATTCTCGTGTTCCTCATCCACGATGATGAGCCCGAGCGGCTCCACCGGCGCGAAGATCGCCGAGCGCGCACCAATCACGATGCGCGCGCGACCCTGCCGGATCTTGTGCCACTCGTCGTGCCGTTCGCCGGCAGAGAGATGGCTGTGCAGCACGGCGACGATTGTCTTGAGCGGGCCGTGACTAAAACGCGCCTTGAACCGCTCCACCGTCTGCGGCGTGAGCGCGATTTCCGGCACGAGCACAATCGCCCCCTTGCCCTGCGCGAGCGCGTGCGCGATGGCCTGCAAATAAACCTCCGTCTTACCGCTGCCCGTCACGCCATGAAGGAGAAAAGTCGCGCTGCCCGCAGTGGGCGATGGCGAATCCATCACCGCGAGGATTTGCGTCAGCGCTGTGCTTTGCTCCGCGTTCAACGGCAACGGCTGCGTGGGGAGAACGTCCTCTCTCGCATACGGATCGCGTTCGGAAACCTGCAGCGCGATGACAACAAGTCCTTTGTCCTCCAACCGGCGGACCGTGTCGGCGGTGGTCTCGGACAACGCCAGCAGTTCCTGCAACGGCAACTCGCGCCGCTCCTCGACTATCTTCAAAATCTCCTGCTGGCGTTTCGTCAGCTTCGGCAATTCACCGACAAACGACGTAAACCGGACGAACAATCGCTCGCGCCAGCCTTCCGCCTCTTTCCGCACGGCCTCGGGTAAAACACTTTTGAGCGCGGTCTCGGGCGCGCAGCAATAGTAGTCGGCAATCCAGCGGGCGAGCGCGAGAATCTTGGGCGTGACGAGCGACTGTGCGCCGATCACTTTCGCGATAGGCTTCAGATTCGCGTGCGGCGACGTCTCATTGAGCGCGGTGACGCAGCCCATCACTTGCCGCGGACCGAACGGCACTTTCACGCGCGAGCCAACCTCGATCCGGCCCGCCAGTTCGGGCGGGATGAGGTAATCGAACTCCTTGCGAAGTGCGATTTCTAATGTGACGCGGGCGACCACGGCGAAAAGGTCGAGTGTCGCAGGGCGGGAGTCGAGGGCAAAAACACGCTCGCGCCCGTCGCCGCCGCCGCTTACAAACGCACAGTGAAACGTCGTTGGCTCTGGCTCGTGCTCGCCATCGTCCTTTTGGATGGTGTGCTCGGCGTCTCTTGGTATCGCCATTCACGTGAAGCGAGGCAGGACGGGGCAATCCTCGCCGCCGCTCGGCGTTACAACGTCGAACCCGCGCTGGTGAAAGCCGTCGTTTGGCGAGAGAGTCGATTCAATCCCACGGTGCGCGGCCGCGCTGGCGAACTCGGTTTGATGCAAATCCGCGAAGCCGCTGCGCACGAATGGGCTGATGCCGAGCGCATCGCGGACTTCCAGTTCAGCCATCTCCTCGATCCCAGCACGAACACGCTCGCGGGCACGTGGTATCTGGCGAAGCTTCTTAAACGCTATCCGCTCACCGACAATGCGACCGCCTACGCGTTGGCCGATTACAACGCCGGCCGCACTCACGTGTTGCGCTGGAACCAGGACGCGGCCGCAACCAACAGCACGGCGTTCATCTCGCAAATCACTTTTCCGGGAACCAAAAAATACGTCGGCAACGTCCAGCAACGACGCGACCATTACCGCGACAGGGGCTTCGGAAAAGAGAAGTGACGGGGGTTCTGCGCCTGTTCGTTAATTCAATCGGCCGAAAGGCTCTTCAGCCGATTCTCCAACTCCAACCGGATTCGCTCCCGCTCGGCAGCGTCGGCTTCGCGTGGCACACGGATGGCTTCACCAAACTCGACACGACAACGACCGAATGGCAGCGGCACTTGAAAACGATCCCAGCTTCGCAACCGGATTTTCCAGTCGAGCGAACACGATAACGTCACAATCGGCAGACCCGTGAGTTGCGCGAGCGCGACGACCCCTTCTTGAACGCGATAACATGGACCCCGCGGACCGTCGGGCGTGATGCCAAGGTCGTGCCCCTGTTCCGCCCACGAAGTCAGTTCCAGCAGAGCTTGCGCGCCGCGGCGGCTAGAGGAGCCGCGCACCGGCTGCACGTTGAACAGCTCAAGAATGCGCGCGAGCAAACCGCCATCTCGACTCGCGCTGACGAGCGCCGCTAACCGCCGAGATGGGTGCGTGGTTTGGACGAATTTGCGATAGACGAAGAGAGAGAGCGCGAGTTGGTTGTGCCAGCCAGTGAGGATGATCGGCGTGGACGGTTCGCCGTTAAAGAAACCAGAACGGTTTCGTAACTCGTAGCGGAGCGTGGCAGCGACGAGCGTGACGAGCGTATGAACGAGTCGCGCAGCAAGTCGCCCGTGCCATTTGACCTGCTGCGGAGTGATGGATCCGCTGGGCTTGGGCGCGGCAGATTGGACTTGGGCGCCGTCCATCACGATCCCTTCTTGAGCGCGGCGCGGACGATCTGCTCAACGCCCGCCTGCGGACCGAGCACAGCAATAACCGCGCGCACGGCCTCGTGCGCGTCGTTCGGCTTGAAGCCAAGCGCGCCAAGCGCGAGCGCGGCGTCGTGAAGTTTCTGGTCGCTAGCGGGCAACGGCGCGCCGCCCACCACCGCATCGCCCATAACGGCACCGAGTTTGTCGCGCAGCTCGACAATGATGCGTTCGGCCGTTTTTTTGCCGACGCCGGAGATTTGCGAAAGAGCTTTCACGTCACCTGTGGTGACGGCGGCACGGAACACAGCGGCGTTGATGCCGCTGAGAATGTTCAACGCAATCTTCGGTCCGATGCCGCTGACGGTGTTGATGAGCAGACGGAAAAGTTCGCGCTCGGTGGCGGTCATGAAACCGTAGAGCACATGGGCATCCTCGCGTATGGCGAGATGCGTGAGCAACCGCACTTCGTGCCCAAGCGCGGGGAGCTTGTCGAACGACGAAAGCGGGATGAGCACTGCGTAACCGATGCCATGGACATCCACCGTGACCTGCGTCGGGAGGACGTCAACAAGTTTGCCATGCAAAAAGGTAATCATTCTCAGAGCCGCGCGCGGGGCTGGGCGGAGTATGCGGATTTGGCGCGCTTCGCCAAATGTTTATTCGGCGAGTGAAGTCCGTCCTCCAATATTCTCAGACGCGCTTGATCCCTGTGAGGCTGGCTCGTCCCTGCTCCTGCGCGTGTGCCAACGCGAGCGCGAGCGCATCCGCAGCATCGGAATCGGGCAACTCGGGCAACGCGAGCATCCGCTGCACCATCTTGGCGACGGCAAGCTTCTGCGCCGCGCCGTAGCCGACAACGGCCAGCTTCACCTTGCGTGGCGCAATCTCGAAAATATCCACAACCGACTCGGCGATTGCGGCGAGCGCCGCGCCGCGGGCTTCGCCCATGATGAGCGCGGTCTTAAGATTCTGCGCGTAGAACAAACCTTCGATGGCGCAGACGGTGGGATGATGTTCGCGAATCACCTCGCGCAGTGTCTGTGAGATTTTAGCCAAACACCGCGAGCGATTCCAGCTAGCGGGACAATGGATGGTACCGTGCGCGAGCGTGGCCGGATGCGGCTTGGCGAGGCGGATGATCCCGTAACCGGTGCCGCGCAGCGACGGATCCACGCCAAGAATCACCTGATGCGTGACGATGGGCGATTCCGTTGCGGGAACCGCAACGCGACGACCGCTGAGTCGGCGCTGGAGCTGCTCGAATTGCTGCGGCGAAAAGCCCACGCGCGAAGGTTGCCGCAGCGTAGGCTGAGTGTCGAGTACCGAGGGCCTTGCACCCTTCAAGACGACTTTGCACTCAGGCCGCGGCCATCTTGGGCAACGGCCGGCAGGCCGACGCCGCGCGGTCGCGGTGGCGGATGACGTATTCCTCGATGTAGAGCCGGTTGGCGCCGGCGAGTTGCGTGATCTTGAGGAGATTCTCGGTCATCGACATC